>JASJGP010000441.1:0-2966 GCA_033791485.1 Desulfobacterales bacterium
TTCTCCTCCTTCTCGGGCCATTGCGTCATTCATCTCCCGAACCCCTTTTGCTTCGGCAACTGCTTCAGTCTTTATGGCTTCTGCAAGAAGTTTTTGTTTTTCATAATAAACATCGGCTTCTATTTTCGCTTTCAGGTATTCGCCATCCACATCCGCTATTATCTTGTTGACTTCGCCCCTGACTTCTTCGAGCTTTCGTTTGTATTCTTCTGTAGTTGCACGCTGGCCGGACTTGTTTTTTTCAACCATCTGGTCTGCAACTTTTTTGTCTTCTATGGCCTTTTGATATTCTTCGTTGAATCTATAGTTTTTTGTTAATACTTTTTCGACGATAATTCCCATAGGACCGAGGATTTCCTGGAGTACTTCCTTTGATTTATCTGCCTGGCGTTCACGATTTTCAGCCACATAGAACTCTTCTGTCGTCAGTTCTCCGAAGATGTCTCTGGGTTTACTCCTGGCAACCGTTCGAACAATTTTCCCACGCAACATGTCGTCATTCTGCGCAACATACTGGAGGATATACGGGGCTTTACTGGGATCAATTCTATAAGCGATGATGACATCAAGACTTATGTCATTTCCGTCAATGGTTTTGAACAGCAAGTCATCTCTTGATTTTCTGTCTCCCTTTTCCGGATCGAAAGTCATCTCCAGGTTCTGGAGCTTTGTGTCAAAGGTATGCCAGTCATTGATGTAGGGAAGGAAAAAATAGGTTGACCCCGGAGCATATGCCTTATCTTCCACTCCTTTTTTTGCAATAATGCCATATTTGACTGTTCTCACACCAACTTCAGTGTCACCGGTGGTATGGAATATACAGCCGCTAAAAAGAAAAAGCATGCCGGCCATTATCATCATTATGAAAAGATGCCTCATTTTGCACCTCCTTTCCGAACATCGAATAATCTTAAGGTTTTATCCAGATCCAACGGATTTACTCCGGCAGGACCGTCACTGGACAAAATGATTGTATCCAGGCTCTTGTATGCTTCGGCCATTTTCAGACCCACCATACGCTCTGCTCCTATTCCAGTCAGAGCATCATTTTTAAGGCGAACCTTTTCCGCATCAGCCAGTTTAACCAGGAGGTTTGCTTCCGCCTTCTTTTTCCTGACATAAAGATCTTTTTCCGCCCGCTTTCTTGTTACATATGCCTTCCCTTTTTCGAGTTCAACCAGTACGATCGCCTTTCCTTCCTGTTCTATCTTTTTTAAAGTCGCCTCCTCAATCGCCGCTTTTGCTTCAGATTGGTTCTTAAACACAAGCTGGTCTTTGAGCTTTTTCTCCTCAATATTTTTCTGAATTTCTGTACTATAAGTAAAATAACGCACCAGAACATTATCCACCCTTAGTCCCTTTGGATTTAACTCTTTGTTGAGCATCTCCTTTGCAGCTTTCGCCTTTTCGACCCTTAAAGGGCTGTTGTAAAATTCTTCTGTGGTCAGCTCCCCAAGAGTTGCTTTCAACACCGGTTCCGCTTTGGGTATTATACCGTTGTTTTCATAAAGAGTTCCCGGGCCTATGGTTGTAAAAACCTTATAGGGATCTTCAATTCGATAGAGAATGGACACGTCCACATCCACGAAAAAACCGTCCGATGTCTGTATATGTGCGGCCTTTTCATGCCTTGAAGCTTTAGTCGCCATTTCAGGATAGTTTGTCAATTCAAGGATTCGAATATCCTTTGGCAGACGGCTCATCTCCTGGAGTCCAAAAGGAAGAACCAGGTGCAGACCTGCCTGGTAAATTTTTTTCTGCACACCTCGGTGTATTCCCACTCTCACAATTTTTATACCGAATTCGTTGGGTCTAATATATTCAAGGAAAAAAATGGATGAAAGCAACAAAATTACTGCCAGGCCGATTAAAATTTTGAATATTAATTTAAATCTCGATTTTGCTTTGGGGATTTCTGAAGCTTTTTTATCATTTTCAGATAAGGGACTATCCCCTTCTTTATTGTCTGACATGGTCAAAACCTCCTTAAAGGGTTTTCGTTTCAGGGATTTGCACAATCTCAGTCCTGTAAGCTGTCACAGGTGCTGCAAATGTGCGTGGTCAGAGCAACCAGCTATAGTCTACTATGCTGGTTGCCCTGATCGCGTGCAGATGCGGTGCCTGTGACCGCTTACAGTTATTTTTCTGCTTTTTCGATGCCAATCAGTTCCACCTCGAAAATAAGAACAGCGTTGGGGCCTATCAGGCGACCTGCGCCCTTATCGCCATAAGCAAGGTTCGGAGGGACGAAGAGCGTGTGTTTACTTCCAACAGTCATTAATTGAAGTGCTTCGATCCACCCTGGAATTATGCCTTGCAGTGAAAAGACTACGCTTTTGCCCCTTTTGTATGAACTGTCGAATTCAGTTCCGTCAATCAGCATACCACGATAATGAACCTTGACCTGATCTGTTTTTTTCGGTTTAGGACCGCTGCCTTCGTGCAATACAATATACTGCAGGCCGCTTGCCGTCGTAACAACTTCTTTCTTTTTTTTATTTTTAGCAAGAAACTCCTCACCTTCTTTCAGGTTTTTTTCAGCAAGCATATTCTTCTCTTTTTCTCGATATGTCTGAGCTTGCTTAGAAATCATTTTCCTGATTTCCTCAGTCTCTTCAGGTGTAAGAAGAGCCTCTTTCTTTTTAAAGCTGTCTTCATTGCCCCTGGCGAATAAAGCCATGTCAATATCGTTTTCAAATGGCTTCAAAGACGGCCCGAATTCCATACCAAGTGCATAACTTATTTTATCCGCATCGGTTTTTAAATCTTTCTTTGTAATTTGTTTTTCTACAGGCGAGCATGCAGGAAACGACATGGACAGTATCAGTATAGTAATAATAACCAGAACAGGTTTCACCATTATTCTCCCTTTTGTTTTTGATGGATTTTATAGTTTTGTTTTCTTAAAAGCTCGACCAGGCCACCTCTACCTACCAAGTGGCCTGCACCCACAACGATAAAAACAT
>JASJGP010000442.1:0-4060 GCA_033791485.1 Desulfobacterales bacterium
GTCTGCGGCATTGTCTATATAAACCGTATCAACGAGATTTCTGCCGTTTCCGACAATCTTCAGCTTTCTTACCTTTGCAATAATTCTTGGAATAAAATTATTTTCTTCGGGGCCCCATATCAAATGAGGTCTGAGTATAATTGTTCTTAGTTTATCGGTTGATGCACTGACAACGAGCTGTTCTGCTATTGCCTTTGTTTTGGGATAATGAGCATGAAAGCGGTCCGAATATGGAACAGATTCATCAACACCTTCCATATCCATACCGTTAAAGACCACACTGGGTGAACTTGTATATACGAGTTTTGAAATGTTATGTATGTTGCACGCTTCAATAACATTTTTAGTTCCTGAAACATTTGTTCTATAATAATTTTTGTAGTTTCCCCAGATACCTGGTTTTGCTGCAACGTGAAAGACAGTTTGAATTCCATTGCAAGCTTTTATCACCGCTGCATTATCACCGATGTCGCCCTGGATTTGATCCACTCCTATTGATTTAAGTTCGGGATAAAAGCTCCGGGAGAAGCTTCGGACATTTTCACCTGCTTCTACAAGCCTTTTGACAATAGCTTTGCCTAAAAAACCACCACCACCGGTAACCAGGATATTTTGTTTTGTAATTGCAGCCATTTCAATTTCTTTTCAGCCCATATTGCCAGTTTTTCGCGAAAAATTTTTGAATTATGTCTTATGTCCACAGGAAAACTCTTGTGGTACAGTACAGTTTCAATATTTTTTGTAAGTTCGTTTTTTTTTGCCATTTCCAGAAGCTCTGACATAAGATCCTTTTTATTAATTTTGTTGTCCCCTTCAATCAGCTCAACACAGATTACCGGTTTTTTGTCTTTTTGCGGGCCGACACCAACAAGGGCGCTTCTAAATACTTTTGGATGTTCATTGAAAATCGCTTCACATGGTATTGTGAAAAGAGTTCTATCTTTTGTTATCACGCGGTGGCTCTTCCTGCCGCAGAACCAGATTCTGCCTTTTTTATCGCGCCAGCCGAGGTCTCCCATCCTGTGCCAGATCTGATTTCTCTGCTTGATCTTGGCCATCATATCCGCATTCGGTTTTTCAAAATACTGCCTGGTTACAAGATCACCCTTTACAGTTATTTCACCCATTTCACCATCTTTGACAACAAGATCATCAGACCATTTTTCAATGGGGTTATCACTGATTTTTATAATGCGAATTTCTATATTATTTATCGGATAACCGACACAGTTTCCATACCCCTTTTCGCTTAAATCTTTCGTTTCATGCAATATCTCATTGCTGCGAATAGAAATAATCGGTACGGCTTCGGTTGCACCATAGGGAGTGTGGATTTCGGCACCTTCTATAAGCATGGAGGAAAACTGCTTAATGTTGGAAGGCGCTACAGGCGCTCCCGCAGAAATAACCCTTTTTAAGGAAGGGAGTTTTATCCCTTTATCTTTACCGTATTTGCCCACACGGTTAAGCAAGGCAGGTGAGGCAAACATACTTGTTATTTCCTGATCTTTTATTGTATCAATAATCTTTTTGGGGTCAACAAGTGCGGGTTTTGTAGGATCCATATCCGGTATGACGGATGTAATTCCCAGGGCTGGCCAGAAAAGAGCAAAAAGCGGGAATGTGGAAAGGTCGATTTCATTGGCGGATAGGCCTAAATGGGTTTTAATTTGGCGAAGCTGGGCGTCAAAGTTTCCGTGTGTATATACTGCTCCTTTGGCAGGGCCTGTACTTCCTGTTGTAAACAAAATAGCGGCTGTATCATTTTTTAATGTCTTACTGACAGGATAAGGTTCCCATGGTTTTTGAATAAGTTTTTTAAAAGTATGTCCCCCCCAGAACCATCTACGTCCAACTGTTACCCATATTTTTACTGTTTTAAAAAAAGCCGGGAAAAGGATTCTCACCAGGTGGGCAAGGGGGATTCCAATAAACCCATGGGGCCGGCTTTCTTTGAGGCATCCGATCATACGCTTTAATCCCATTCCGGGATCTACCACAACAGGTACCGCACCTATCTTAAAAAGGGCAAATATTATAGTAAAAAAGTCCAGGCTTGGCTTAACCATTAAAATAGTCCTTATACCGCGTCCGATGCCAACCCTTTCAAGGCTGTGTGCCAGGCGGTCAGACTCTTTATCAAGCTGGTGAAAGGTCAGATGAGTATATGCTGTGCGGTCGTATTTATCTTTTCCCACAGGACAGACTACAGCCCTTTTTGAGGGGAATTCCTTTGCCATTTGCCTTAAATAAGAAGAAATATTTATAATGTTGTTATTTTTCATTTCAATATACACGATACAGGATATGAGATGCAGGATGCAAGGTAAATCAGATCAGGTTTTGTTGAAAAAATTCCCAACAATATCGACAATCCGGTCCTGGGCATCTTCAAGGACATAGTGGCCTGCATTTGAGAAAGTATGGACTTTGGCTTTCGGAAAACGGCGCTGCCATTCAACAAGATAGTCATTATCAAAAACAAAGTCGTGTTCGCCCCAGCATATCAGCATGGGGATGTCTTTAATTTTGTGAAGATTATTATCAACGTCCTTGACTATCTGGAAACTTGGATCTTTTTGTCTTACAGGAATATCCTGAACAAATTTTAATGTTGCGATTCTGTTTTTCCAGCTATTATACGGAGCTGTCAGGCCCGTTCTGACTTCGCGGGAGAGCCCCTTGTGAGATGCCAAAAAAAGAGCACCAAAGGAAAACAAGTTAAAGCCAAGAACTGCGACAGCAGCGAGTGGCTTGATGTTCCGGACTATCCATAAACTTAAAGGGAGATTTTTATTTCCAGGGGGGAGAAATGCAGCCGTATTCATTATGACAATTCGATTTATTATTTTTCGATGTCTCAAGGCAAAAGCCATCCCGATCATTCCTCCCCAGTCGTGAACGACAAGTGAAATTTTTCGCTTTAAATTTAGATACTCGTAAAGAGCATCAAGATCATCCACTCTGCTTTTAAGCCTGTAGTCATATCTTTTCTGGTCGGGTTTGTCAGAAAGGCCGCAACCGATATGATCCGGAACTATAATGCGATAGCCGGGGGATAATTTTTTTATCAAAGAGCGGTAATAAAAAGACCATGTCGGATTTCCATGAAGCATTATAACAGGGTCCCCTGCCCCTTCGTCAAGGTAATGGTATTTCAGTCCATTTAAGTCCATGTAATTTGACTTAAATGGATAAAGGTGACGAAACCGGGAAGTATCTATCGGTTTTCTTTTCATCATCGATAAAGAACCTATGTTTTAGCTGCGTCATGTTGCGTGTTGCGAGTTGGTAATCGGAAAAAATCTTTTTTTATACCTCGTAACGCGAAACGAGCACCTCGCAACCCGTAACCCCGTAGCTCGCAACCCATAACCAGACCTTCTTATAAACTGCTATGAAAAGATCTCTATTTTAAGAATATCGCTTTGAAAAATGCCTGTTTTACCACTCTATTCCAAGCATAAGGCAATTCAGACCGCTGCCTATTCCTAAAAATCCAACCAGATCATTCTTAATAAGAAATTCACGTTCTGATGCAATGGCGGCAGTAATCGGAAGAGATACGGTTCCTATGTTTCCGAGATACTTAAACGTGGTGAAATCCTTTTCTTTATCAATTCCGATAGATTCAAGGATAGTATTTTGATGGGTTGCTCCTACTTGATGGCAGATGGTTTTATCCGGCTTGTTGTTTGGCCATGAAAGTTCATTTTTGAAAGCTTTAAACGTTTCTATACCCAGCTTAACGCCGTTTTGCAATACACCAACAGAATCCGTTTCCATAATCTGAGGGCTGTTCGAAGAAACCCCTGTGTTCGGCCCCCAGCGGCATAGCTTATAATGCTCTGCAGCACTCCTTATTACACCACCGAGCAGGCGGTGTCCTTTATCGGAAAGGGATCTATCAGTAAGTACTACAGCTACCGCACCTGACCCGCCTGTTAGTGTTGCCACGGTTTTTTTAAAAACTTCCATATCTTTTGCTGTAAGAAGGCGATCAATAGTGCTGTCTACGATTTGACGCGCAGACTCACAGGATACAACAATTCCTGCTTTC
>JASJGP010000443.1:0-2964 GCA_033791485.1 Desulfobacterales bacterium
GGCGATGATGAGCAATACAAATGACGAGCGGTGCAGAAATCTTTTGATAGCTCTACGGAAAATGATTCAAGCCATAGATCGGCATTCAAGCAATCTGAAAAAAAAATTTGGGTTGACGGGACCCCAGCTTATTCTTTTGCAGTCAATATCTGCGCATGATAAAATTTCTGTGACACAACTTTCAAAAAACGTCAGTTTAAGCCAGGCAACCGTGACGAATATTTCAAAACGGCTTGAAAGCAAAGATTATATTACACGGAAAAGAAACAAAGATGACAAGCGGAAAACCAATATAGCACTTACGGAAAATGGAAAAACAATACTCAACACAGTTCCTCCGCTTCTCCAGGAACAGTTCACAGAGCGGTTTTCCAAATTAGAAAATTGGGAGCAATTAATGATTGAAAGTTCATTTGAACGTGTTGTCTTCATGATGTCTGCAGAAGATATCGATGCCTCCCCAATACTGGTAACCGGATCACTGGACCAAATAGACCCAAAATAAATGATGAGCCTTGATCTAAAAAATAAAATCGTAGTTGTGGGCCTTCCCCAGAAAAGTGGACACAAGGCTAAGCCATTTTTAGTAGACCTCTGAAGTAGTCAAAAAGCGTTTATATAATCGCTCAGAATGAGTTCGTATTTTGGGGCGTTCATTGGCATTTTAAAGACTCAGTCCAGTCAAATTGGAGCACCCCCATATCTGGTATGTCGCATTTTTTCAGTTTTAAAATTTTGATTCCACTGAGCTTCGACCGCTGTTAAAAACAAATCTTGCACTGTATATTTTATAATATAACAAATTTATAGTTGCTGATTTCGTAAATTATTTTTCAGAGTTTGAACCGCTGGAAAGTGTATCACCAATAAAATTTAATGGGGAATGAGTTTATTCGTTTTCGCTTTTTCTCATATATTTGAATGTCTCTTTACATAACTTTTAAACATTGATACTGATTTACGGCTCATTTTTTTTATCGGTGTAGGTCGGATAACAGATAATAAAATGCCCTTATAAAACCATACTGAGAGATAGGATATTGAAAAACTCCATACGTCCCTTTAGCCTACTTGTAAAACCCGCTTCTGCAGACTGCAATCTTGCCTGCGAATATTGTTTTTACCTGCCCAAGGGGAGTCTGTATCCTGAGACAAGGAAACACCGTATGTCTGATTCAGTACTTGAACACGTTATAAAAACATATATGCAAACCCCGCAACCCGCATATTCAATCTGCTGGCAGGGAGGAGAGCCCTCTCTCATGGGAACGGAATTTTTTTCCAAAGCCGTTGAATTTCAAAAAAAATATGGTTCTGCCGGAGCCAGAATCAGTAACTCGGTTCAAACCAATGCCACCCTTATTACAGATAAAATGGCGGCTTTGTTTGCCACCTATAATTTTCTTGTGGGGTGCAGTCTTGACGGACCTAAAAAAATCCACGACCAGTACCGGCGAACGCCTAATGGAAATGCAACACACAAAGATGTAATAAAAGGAATCGAGATTTTAAACCGCCATCATGTGCAATTTAATATTCTCACCCTTATCAGTAAGTCAAATGTTGACCATGCACATGAGATTTATCACTATCTGAAAAGCATGGGGTTTTATTTTCATCAATATATTCCCTGCGTTGAATTTGATGAGAACAAAAAAAGACTTCCCTTTGCCATAACAGGAGAACAATGGGGACGGTTTCTGTGTGACATTTTTGACGTATGGTATCCCAAAGAGATATCTTCAGTATCTGTCCGCAATTTTGATTCCATTCTTTCTAAAAAAGTTGATGGGATAAACGATATCTGTGTCATGGGCGACAATTGCTGCCAATATTTTGTTGTTGAACACAACGGGGACATTTATCCCTGCGATTTTTTTGTTGAAAAACCGCTTAAACTTGGCAATATCATGGAAACATCCTGGGAAGAGATGCTTGATTCTCATGCCTATCGACAATTCGGTGAACAAAAAAAACAGTGGAATGAAAAATGTACGCCCTGTGACCACCTTGAATTATGCGCTGGAGATTGTCTTAAAAATCGGATGTACGCAGGGAACCCATCCCAGAATATAAGCTGGCTGTGCCCGGGGCTAAAAACTTTTTTCAACCATACAAAGAACAGATTTGACACGCTCTCTAAAAGAATCCAGAAAGAACGTCAAAAAGAACAGAAAAGGATTGACAAAAAACCTAAATCCGGGCGAAATGATCCTTGCCACTGCGGAAGTGGGATTAAGTTTAAAAAATGCTGCGGGAGATAAATTTTGGCCATATCAGACCCTGGTAGGGTGATAGATATTTTTAAACCTGTAAAATCATACCTAATAAACGGAAGAAATAGATGATTCAAAAACAACCCAACATTCTTTTTATCATGTTTGATCAAATGGCAGCACTTGCCTTGCCGAGTTATGGGAATCGGGTTGTAAAAGCTCCGAATATTTCAAATCTTGCCGAAGAAGGCGTTATTTTTGAAAATGCGTATTGCAACAGCCCTTTGTGCGCCCCATCCCGTTCTTCCATGATGGCCGGCCAGCTGCCTTCACATATCGGCACCTATGACAATTCAACTCTCTTTCCCGAAGATGTTCCGACCATTGCCCATTACCTGCGTGACAATGGGTATTACACCTGTCTTTCAGGCAAAATGCACTTTGTGGGAACTGATCAGCAACACGGGTTTGAGGACAGGCTTACAACGGATATATATCCTGGCGACTTTGGGTGGACTCCTGATTGGGATAATTTTGACAGACGGCCGACCTGGTACCACAACATGCTGAGTGTGGTTCAGTCGGGCCAATGTGTCACAAGTAATCAAATTGATTTCGACGAGGAAGTTGCTTATAACTCTGTTCGGAAAATCAACGAGCTTGCCCGAAGCGATGATCAACGGCCCTTTTTCCTGCTCGCCTCCTTTACTCATCCCCATGATCCTTTTGCCATGACAAAAGAATATTG
>JASJGP010000444.1:0-2545 GCA_033791485.1 Desulfobacterales bacterium
GATATGGGTCTTGTTGGTTACCTGGCGGCTGGATTTTTTGTGACAGTACTCTATTACCCCTTTTTCTGGGTACAGATTGCAATGATTGTGGCGCTGCATAATGTATCGCTTCATGCTGTGTCAGAAAATAAGACTCCCTCAGAGAAAAAAGTAGGGCGTTTTTTAAATAAGAAGATAGCGGGCAGGTAAAACTCAACAAGGCTTTTGGATACAGGAAATTAAAACGGCCTACTATGACGAAAGGAAAAGCAACAATTTTATATGTTGATCAGGCGCTGTCTTTCGGCGGCTCGATAGTCGTCCCTGGCGGCATGATTGAAGGTTTGGATAAAGAAAAATACCGGCCGGTTGTGGTTGGTGAAATGGACGAGTCAATATTAAATTTTCGCCTGCAGGAGCAGGCGAAAATTTATTTGGTTCCACGTTTATTTAACTATATGCAATGGGAAAGGGTTGTCAGTGCAGTTAAACAAATAAAACTCCGACTGTTATTTAAGTTAATAATCTATCTGATGTCTGCAATACGTAGTCTCGCCAATGTCACCTATATCGTTCGCTTAGCAAGAATAATTTTAACGTGGCAAATACGGTGAAGGTTGTGTATCTAATTACATCCCATATTAATATATCTAATTATTGATGATACCTTCCTATCTAGAAAAAAGAATCGCAGTGTGTTTTCGTAACTCTATCTATAGTGTATCCATGGAAAATATTTTTAAGGTGGCGACGAATCCTTCATATTTAAAGTGTTTTTTATAATATAGTCATGCCGTGATGAGTTAGGGTGTACCGACCACCGGTCCTTTATAAGGAAGAAGGAGACCTGAATTTCTGCATTAATGAATGTAAAGAAATAAATTCATTATGAAAAAAAATATACTAATTATCTTTGTGTTATTAGGAATATTCATCATCATTTATGATGAGAAAAAATATCGTGTTGTTGAGATGGAAAATCCTGCCTTTATAAAAAACACAGCCTTTAATTATTCAGAAGATCTAACCTCTCCTAAGTTTCGAAAGCTCATAAACAAGTACCAATTAGACGCAGTTTTTAATGGTGAGACAGATGAGTTCAAAAGGATGTTATTACTAAGGCACTGGATCAAGACAGTGATAAAAATTGAAGATCATGGTGACCCATAACCTGGAGGTGGATATGTAGAAGGTATTCTGGATGCTGCCCTGGAAGGCGCCGGGTTTCATTGCGGCCATTTTATGAAGGTGCAGAGTGGTATTATGAATGCCTATGGTTATGTAACGAGGACTCTGGGCGCAGGCCCCGGCATGAAAGAAGGACCCAATGGCCACCATGGCATTAATGAGATTTGGCTGAATAAATACAACAAATGGTTTCTTTCTGATGCAAAGTATGATCATCACTTTGAAAAAAATGGCGTACCATTATCCGCATTGGAAATCAGGGATGAGTATCTTAAAAACAAAGCAGCTGAAATTGTAAAAGTTAAAGGCCCTGATCGCACCGTTATTGATATAGACCCTGAAACCGGTACCAGCAAAGAACGGAGTGCGCAGACCTATTCATGGATTGAATACCACACCAATAACAATATGTTCAGCGTTTGGCCAAAACATAAAACTTTGCTCACCGTGTATGAAGACGATTATTTTAGAAATAACACATGGATATGGGGTGGTAAACCTCATTGGGCTTATAAAAAACCAGAATTTATGATTCGCGAGCTAAAAAGGGAAGCTATTTATTGGACACCGAATACAATTAAAGCCAATGTAAGCATTGAGGGCCAGGTCGCACACATCGAACTGATATCTGATACACCAAATCTGAAGGAATACCAAATGAAGAAAATGCCTTCGAGAGAATGGCAAAAAATTGAAAATAGTCTTGATGTTAACTTGACTAAAGATGCCTATGAATTTATATTTCGAATTGTAAACCTGGCTAATGTATTCGGTCCTGAACATTATGTGAAAATTCAATCAGAGTGATCATGGCCCTTAATTGAATCATTTAAATATTACAAAAGTAGAAGACATGAAAGTGTTTAGGAGAATTTTTCTGCCGGTGCTTTGTGTCTGTACCCTCCTGACTGCCTGCATTGAAAACAGCGGGGTAAGGCCGGAAGTGTCTGATAGCCGCGATGCCGAGTTGGACACTGCTTCAGCGGGCGTCGCGCGTTGGATCCGCCCGGTTACCGGCCCGGAAATTGTGCCATCCCCCAACAAGCGCATGGACCATATTGACCCTTGGGCTGCCATCAACCAGGCGCTGCTGGACGCCTTAGACGAATCCCTACGATATGACTTGCTCTATCCCTACTATCCGACCGCAGAGGATTCCTACGGCGGTTTCGTGGAGGACCGTGGCAGCACCTGGACGCTGCATCAGGACAACGATAAGTATGTGGTGGCACAGGCCCGGTACACCTGGACTGCCGCCAAGGCATCTCTATTTTATGCGGATGACCCGCCCCGAGCTGCCATCTACCGAAACAGCGCGGCTGTGGGATTTGAGTTTCTAACCCGCATGTGGGGTCAGAATTACGATGGCCTGACCGGC
>JASJGP010000445.1:0-7559 GCA_033791485.1 Desulfobacterales bacterium
ATTAATAAACTCATGAAAACACTTCATGTTGATTTGAAAAAGGTGTAATCATGAGAACAGCCTCTATTATTAATCAATATTACGATGCATTTACGACTAAATATGGTGATACTGCATTACCCGGTCATTTGAAGGCAATAACCGCTATTTGCAATTGCCGTACTCCTGCTTCAGGTGAACTTTACGTGGGTTGTTCCAATTGCAGCCATACAGAATGGAAACCTTTATCATGTGGTCACCGCAGTTGCCCTCAATGCCAGAATCATGAAGCCAGTCAGTGGATCGACCGCCAACAGAGTAAATTATTGCCTGTTCCTTATTTTCTGATTACTTTTACATTGCCTTATGAACTAAGATCATTGGCTTATCATAATCAGAAATTAATATTTTCTCTCTTCTTTTTATGTGTTGCAGGTACACTAAAAGATTTTGGTTTAAATCCAAAAAAGTTGGGGGCACAAATCGGAATGACTATGGTTTTGCACACGCATAGCAGAAGACTCGATTTCCACCCCCACATACATGTTGTTGTTCCCGGTGGAGGTATTGATAAACGCAGACGTCAATGGAAAAAGAAAAAAGGGAAGTATCTATTCCATTATAGAGCCCTGGCAATTGTCTTTCGTGCCCGATTTCTAACAGCCTTAAATGGATCAAAGTTTTCAATTCCCAAACAAGTCCCGAAAATATGGGTGGTTGACTGCTCCCATTCAGGAAAAGGAATAACTGCAATCAAATACTTATCCCGGTATTTATACCGTGGTGTTATCAGTGAAAAAAACATTGTTTCCAATCACAATGGCATGGTGACTTTTAAGTATACTGAAAGCAAAACCGGTGCAACACAATTTCGAACCTTGAAAGGGGAGGATTTCTTAAAATTGCTCATGAAACATGTTCTCCCCAAAGGATTTCGAAGAGTCCGGGATTATGGGTTTCTTCATAGCAACGCTAAAAAATTGCTTCTCCTGGTCCAACTGATTTTATATGTTAAAATCAAGGAAATTGTGCAACGGCCAAGACCGATTTTTAAATGCCCAGCCTGTAAGTCACCGATGATTGTGTATGGATTTCGTTACATTGGTGAGGCATCTGGTTAATACATTCTTTCGGTAAAAAACAGCAGTCCATTTTTAATACGGGAGGGAAACAAAGTAATGAAATAGTCCATTTTTTAAAAGCCTATTTATAGGTTGATGTACCGGTGCGCCTTGTATTTGTGGATACTTCCAAAGGCGGACGGCCTTTCCCATATTCCAAAAAAGATATTTTCTTATATAATAGATCACTTGATAATTTTACCGGGCTTGTCCAACCACTGGATAAGATTGTGGTTCGTTGTCACTCACACAATCTATCCTTGTTCGATAGACTGGTGCAGCAGGTACGTATTATCATGACGGCTCATTAAAGGAAGTGACTCCTAAAAAATGAAAATGTGTCCAAGATGATACACATAGGATTGAGACAATATTGTATTAATATTGTCTCAATAATTTAAACCAGGGAATTTGAAAAAAACCTAACATACCATATATAGGGGTGCTCAGATTTTGTCTGGACTGAGTATTTAAAATGCCAGTTCACGCCGTTATTTTTCAACCGAAACCCCATATAAATATACAATATACATATACTCACTTTAAGTAGAATCAAGAAATCAGTTAAATAATAAATGTATCACATTACATAAGCATTCCTAATATTACAGTAATTTAATTAACTTTACTGTTCAAAGAGAGATTGATATATCCTCCTTCAATAAAAGCTAAGGAGAAAAAAATGCGTAATTTTCAACTAGAAATTCACTTTTCAAAATGGGAGTTTGCAGCCAAGTATCATATGACAGCTTCAGATGTGGAAAGTATGTCTTTAAAGGAACTACTGAACATGGCGACCCAAGAAGAACGTAATACATTTGAAGAGCAATGGTTGGGATATACCGAGACCTGGGGAGCACCGGATTTGAGAAATGCAATTGCCGAAACCTACAGCAATTTAAAAGGTCAAAATATCCTCTGCTTTGCTGGCGCTGAAGAGGGTATCTACGCATCCATGAGAGTTCTGCTTCATAAAGAAGACCACGTTATTGTTGTCGTCCCTAATTATCAAGCGGCTGAAACCCTACCATTAGATATTTGTGAAGTAACAGGAGTTCCCTTACGTTCAAGTAATAGCTGGCGCATGGACATAGATGATGTAAAAAGAGCGATCCGTCCAAACACCAAACTAATTTCAATAAACGTCCCAAATAATCCAACCGGGGCTACAATGCCAGAAGATGATCTAAATGCCCTCATCTTACTGTGTAGGGAAAACAATATTTATCTTTTTAGTGATGAGGTTTACCGCCTTTTAGAGCTTGATGAAAGCAAACGCATGATGCAGGTCGCTGATATTTATGAGAAAGGAATTTCGCTGAATGTGATGTCCAAAGCATATGGTTTTCCAGGTTTAAGGATAGGTTGGGTAGCAAGTCAAGATAAGGACGTGCTTTCTCGTCTGGAAAAATACAAACATTATCTTTCAATCTGCAATTCTGGTCCCAGTGAACACCTTGCTGTTATTGCCTTGAGAAACAGAAAAAAAATTCTGCAACGGAATCGTGCTCTTTTGCGAGAAAATGTGCATGAGCTTGAAAGTTTTTTCAAAGATTATCCCAGTCTTTTTGAATGGTCTCCCCCGGATGGTGGGTGCATTGCCTATCCACGTTATTTAGGTATGGATGGTGTTGAAAATTTTTGTAAAACTCTTGTGAGTGAATATGGGGTATTGCTTCTTCCCGCTTCTATTTATCATTCAGAATTAATGGAAACACCCATTGATCGGTTTCGTATTGGTTTTGGTCGACGAAATATCCAAGAGGGCATAAACGTTATGCGAACCTTTATCCATGATAAGCGTGGTGATATTGGAGTATAAAAATCTTAAGGTTATTGCTAAAATCACATTGGGAGCTGTCATTAAATGCCCATTTATTGGACTTTAAATAGAGAAAGAGGATGAATGATATCGAATGATTAGCACTGAAACATTAGCCATTACTTTTGGTCTTGGTAGCGCTGTCGCATGGGGTGCAGGAGATTTCACAGGGGGACTAGCGTCCCGAAAAGGAAATCTTCTGGGTGTTATTTTTGCTTCCCAGTTTATAGGTGGGCTGTTGTTGGCAGTTCTGGGTCTGATATTTTCTGAATCAATTCCACCACTGCCATATCTTTTGTACGGTGGTCTTGCCGGTGTTTTCGGTAATATTGGCCTAATTGCCCTTTACAAGGGGTTAGCCCAGGGCCGCATGGGTATTGTTGCTCCATTGTCAGCTGTGCTAACCGCTCTTGTTCCCGTTGGATATTCAGCATTCTATAGTGGTCTTCCCTCTATTGTCCAAATTGTTGGTTTTATATGCTTTATGGTTTCCATATGGCTTTTGTCCGCCGGTGATACCGGATTCAAAATGACCCAGAATGAACTCTTTCTTTCCATTATCGCAGGCCTTGGATTCGGATTCTTTTTCATTCTGATAGACCGGGCAAATGATCTTGCGATTTTCTGGCCGCTGGTCAGCGCAAGGCTATTCTCTGTTTCATTTTTGTTTTTTGTTGTTCAGATAACGAGGAAACCTACCAAACCGGTTGCCGGGCAATGGAAGTTTATTGGTATCACCGGTGTTCTGGATGCTGCCGGGAATCTGTTTTTTTCTGTGGCCACTCATCTTGGAAGGCTTGATATATCAGCCGTTTTAGGCTCTCTTTATCCGGCTGCGACAGTGTTTTTAGCTTGGTTTTTTCTTAAAGAGAACCTTGGCAGAAAACAATGGGTTGGGGTTGTTGGTGCATTTGTTGCCCTGATTCTCATCTCAGTATAGTTTTGAAATTTAAGAGTTTTAGTCGGTGCGCTTTGCCATGCTGTTACGGTATCGTTTGGACCTAAAGTCCCATATGATGATTCAAGCAGAGGTCTTGCTATAGTTTTTATATATTATAGAGTGGAATATGAAAAATAATCCTGTACTGCTGCCACAGGGTTACCAGTTGAATCAAAATTTATATTTTGAAAAACTTCATATGCCATATGTGGTATTTCCCAAATTTTATCTGGACTGAGCCCACAGAAAATCCCATTATCCTGAAAAATCATAATAGATCAGGTATTCTCAATACGAGAAAGTCCACAAAAAGTTATGAATAGGATAATAATTTTTGAGTCGAAAAAATCCTCTGTTATAGTCAAGACCCACATTCTATATTAGTGCATTTTTTAATTGGAGCAGTCAGTCCTTCCAAATTCAGTTGCAAAGCTCTCAAGGTCTGATCCACCATAGGGATTTAAAAATCGATATAGGTCAAGACCATCTACATCACCATCACCATCGTTGTAAATATCCCAGATACAATTATCCTTTACCATCATCGTATGCCAGAAGCCTGAATTTAGTTTTAAGTTTGTTGAATCAGTTCGTGTAATGGGTGACGGCTGCCCCAGGGTGAAAATCGTCTGAAAGCTTGCGGAACTCATAGGAGCACCACCACCGGATATCACGTTGGTCACTATGGAAAAACTGGCACTTTCCATGGCAGTAATACGATAAGGGTTGAAAGTCAGTATTATTCCAACCATTATTAATATAGTTTTCATTATCATGGTTCGTTCCTAAGCCTGTTAAATTCGATTACACAAAAAAATATCACAAGCACAACTGATAGGGAATCAATCAGAATCATACTCAACCAAATTGCCGGTTCGTCCATCATATTATCCAATGGTAACCGATTTATTATAACTACCGCTGACACTGTTCGCATTACCGCGGGCATCCTTTCATTAGCCGCAAGTAACAGTGTTTACAATGGGCTATTGCGAGCTATATCCCAGCCCCGACTCACTGTTGTTACCGTTCCATCATTATCTATTTCATTGTCAATCCATGTGATAGTATTGGAATAAAATGCCAATTTTTGTAAAAGCCTGCCTGTAGATGAGGTGGACAGCCCGAAATAAATTATTGCGGCATCACCCAGAAGGATTTTTGATTCCGGAGTTGTATCACTATATGGTCCAAATTTTTCTAGACTGACCTCATCAAAGAACCTGTGTGACACTAAGTCGAAAAAGAAACTGACGGCTGTATCAAGAATGTCTCCCTCGGCTTGAACGGCAAATGAACTTTTCCCACCACCACCACCGCCTCCCAGACCAAGGTTAGTAGAATTGTTCATTGAGGTACCGAAGGATGTCACCGGCTCAGGCATTCCGCCGGGAGGTTCTTTTGGAATAGTTCCAAAGGTTTCATAGAAACGGATCGTGTTACTCAAACTTGAAAGACCACTTGCTATATTTTTAATTCTACTAAACCCGGCTATCTGTCCTTTGAAACTTAGTATTATTGCATCAAAATTCAATGATACCTGGATAAGACGCGGGTAGCTGGTGTTTATTTGTGGGGCAATGCTTACTTCAACGATCGCAACTGTTGGCAGGTTCACCGTTAGCACATCTGAATCGGCCGTAACAATAGTAACTAAAACATCCCGAATGAGGCTTCCTCCTGCTGATTGAAAAGACAGCTGAGGGACATGCGGACCATCTGGAATCAGCATGTTCAAATTCGAAACAGCTATGCTTCCCTCCGTCGGATTGGATATTGAGATAGAAGTACTCACTTCCAATGTCAGCTCGTAAACGCTAATCGGTCTATATTGGTCACCCAATATTATTTCACCAATAAAACCATGGGTTCCGGGCAGATTTTTATCCGGATTATTCAACCTGTCATTTAAGCCATTGATCTGTTGTAGAAGATTTATATCAGTGGTTTCTCTAACCTCTTCTTCCGTATCAACCTCTAATTGAAGCGCTGCAACACCAGCTGCAGTGGCAAAGGCTGTGGCATCAAGTCCATCCAGCCTGTCCGCATCTACTCCAGACCCGGAACCCCCATCGATTTTATCGGCAGAAATAGCACCCGCTGCTACCTTATCAGTTGTGACAGCATCATTAGCCAACATGATTTCGGTAACGGCACCAGCGGATGTGCTGCCGGCCTTCATGGCAAAAGGTACACTGGTCAAAGCCTGGCGGGGAGTCATTTCATCATCCTCATCGACCTTAACGCCAAGATAAAGGTCTGAGGAAAAAAGATTCGCTGACAGTTCATTGCCCGGCTGACCGAGTACGACATTGTATATGCCGTCAGCTACCAATACGGATTGCGGTTCACGCCACAAAGCAGTCCCTCCGGTGTCCGTATCATATAAAGCAAACTCCATATTATAGTGGCCGTCACTAACAGAATTACCAAGGTTGTCGGTCAACTGCCCTTGATAGTTGATCTGCCCAGGCACCTGTGCATGGGATAAAGATATCAATAAAAATAAAATGCACATAATAATTGTAAATGCTTTTATCTGGTTCATTTTTACTTTCTCCTTGAAAATTGGCCTGCAATACCAAAAATATAAATCGAAATACATTTTGAGATTGAAATATATATTTCTTTATCTTATGCCGGTATCCTAAAAAAGTGAGTCTAAGATGAATGGATATCACTTAAATTTCTGTCAGTTAATAATCAAGGATTACTTGGATTATTTTGGCTTCAACTTTAAGCGGAAAACGGTTTCAATTTGCATCGGTATCTTTAACATTTCACACTGTGGATTCTGTCTATACGTCCGCACCCATTGTGATACCTGGCCAGGATGGTGTTCAATGTAACCAGATATATCGGAAGGCATAAGCCGAGTTGCTAATAACAAATATCCAGAAACCCAAATAGAAAATGGTTATTAAAGGCTTGATTTTCATTATGCAGTCTCCTGCTACATCGTTTTCGATCTGTTCCTATATGAAAATAGTAAGATCTGAAAACGACTTGTCAATGAAATCAGAAGGTGCAATTTGGTGAAAAAATGGGTGTTCTTTTGAGAGTGAATCAATGGAATAGGTTCCATCCACAGTACAGGGGGTTACCCCAAGGAGTGGAGAAGCCCATTTTGCTATCTCAAGATCCTCAAGCCTGGTCACTATTTTCATTCTGAGCTTGATTGAATACCCAGATACCGGCAAGGGATCTTGCTTGGGACAATAAATAAACTATATCACAGTTCAAAAGCCCCCTTTGTTTTAGTTCCTTAATGACTTCAATTAGACGCATCTTGTTTTTTCGCCTGGGCCAGGGCCTCGTCCACGTCCGAGGGGATGTCAATATACTCCTGGTTGGCATTGTCGGCTATCTCCTGTTGGACTCCGGTATCAAATCCGTCTCCTGGTCCCCGTTCAGAGGCCATTGCTGTTGACATTTCCACGGTCATGGGGCCGTATAGTCAGCACAAACAAGATAAGGGATAGTGACACTCAGTTTGTAATCGAAAGCGGAAGGATGGACGGACAGGGGATTAAATGTTCCTGACATTGCATAAAACCGTCTTACCCAGGGTGTTACCTTGAACTATTCGCCCTGGGGGAGCAAATAAATTGCCGGGTGGTGTGTTTTATATATTATAAAAAACACTCTGGAGGAATCTCCATAAATGATGCCTGCGGTTCATATATTTGAATGGAAA
>JASJGP010000446.1:0-3006 GCA_033791485.1 Desulfobacterales bacterium
CGCCATATGCCTGATCCTGAGACATGGGTCGACCATTACGGAGATTATCTTTACAGATTCGCTCTTTCCAGGCTTCGAGACAAGGTTGCTGCTGAGGATCTGGTCCAGGAGACCTTTCTGGCAGCTCTCCATGCGCGTAAAAACTTCAAAGGCCATTCTTCTTTTAAAACATGGCTTGCCGGAATTCTGAAACACAAGATCATAGACCACTTTCGCAAAGAGAGTAGAGTGCAGCCGATCGAGGATGTGGAGCCTTTTACCCCCACTTTTGACGATCTCTTTGACGAGAAAGGAAAATGGAAGATAGGGCCATCCAAATGGACTGCGAGTCCAATGGAGTTATATGAGCAAAAGGAATTCTGGAAAATTTTAGCCCTCTGCTTATCAAAACTTTCAGGCCGCCTGGCCCGGATATTTACGCTCCGCGAGTTGGAAGAGCTAAGCACCAAAGAAATCTGTAAGCTTTTTGATATTTCTGCGACAAACAGTTGGGTCATGCTTTATCGGGCTCGCATGCTTTTAAGGCGTTGTCTGCAAATCAACTGGTTTAATGTTAAGACTTACGAGGGCGAATGATGCATCACTGGATGTATAGTTGCAAAGAAGTTACGCAAATGGTGTCCGAATCCCTGGATCACAAGCTCCCTCTTGTTCAACGAATAGGAATACGTGTCCATCTGTTGATGTGCAAATTCTGCTCGCGCTACAGAAAGCAATTACTGATATTAAGGGAAGCGATGCGCCTTCAGGAAAAATACATTGAAGATACAACTCTCCCCACGGAAGCCCGGGAACGTATCAAACGCTCTTTTATTTATAGCCTGAACAAATCGCAGTAGACGCTATTCTTCCTTTGATTTTTCCTCATGACAATAATTCTCCTTGCTTTTTCATTTATTCATGTAAGGATTCAATTGTCCAAACGACATATAAAGTAAGCAGCCTTTTAATTATTTTCACAATTTGAGCTCTTTTACCTTTAATTTACATGATATGAACTCAAAATCTTCACTACTAAGAAAGTTCATTCTCAAAAAGCTTGAAAAACCGAGGAAAAGTTACGAACAGCGCGTATATAATAATATAGACAGACTTTATAACGTAATTCGACCTGGCGATGTGGTGTTGGTGGAAGGTCGATCTGAGATGAGCAGGTTGATAAATTTATTCACCCGCAGTCACTGGAGTCATGTTGCCATGTATGTGGGAACAGCACTGCTACACCCTGATTCCAAAAGGGATTCCGGTCTGAAAACCTACGGTAAAGACGCAAACCATATGCTGATCGAGGCCTTTTCCGGCGAAGGTGTTATCGCTTCGCCTTTAAATAAATACAAAGATTACAACATTAGAATTTGTCGTCCTTACGGCATCATTGAATCAGATTTGCATCATGTCATTGAACAGGTCATTGGCAGGTTGGGAATGCACTATGATAACCAGAATATAGTGGACATTGCCTTGATGGTTCTGCAAACAATCTGGCGACCAAACAGAAAGCATGCTTTTCGGGCCTGTCTGGGAAACTGCAATGATTATCAAGTCATTTGTTCAGGAATGATCGCTGAAGCCTTCCAGAGCGTGGGATATCCAATTGTGCCGGTGCTTCTACCTCAGTCCCAAAAGGATGCATTCAACGAAAACAATCCTTATGGAGGCGATTTGATAATGCGGCATTACACCCAGATAACGCCAAAGGATTTTGACCTCAGCCCTAATTTTGAAGTAATAAAATATAATATTATCGGAACCACCCAAGTTGATTATAAATCACTATGGACAGATCGGCTCTAAAATCATTAAAAATAAAATGTTGAAAAATACATGATACTTCAAGCACACTTGATATCGATCGGATAAATATCAATCTGTACCCCTAAACCCAACAACCATGAAAGGAGAGCTAAATGAAAAAGCAACTGATAGTAGCGGTAATGGCAGCCATTTTTCTTTGTATAACAATGGCTTATGCTGAAATGCCGGGCCCCAATCCGGATTCATTGTGGAAGCACATCACCAAAGAAAGTCCATATACGAAATGGGGGTTTTGGCCTGACCATCAAGGGATGCAACCTGGACGAGCACCCCACGGTCCCCTTCATAAAGTGTTTGTAAATGACCGTGCTCTGAATTCTAACCAGCCGCCGGTACAATATGGCTCCATCGCCGTGAAAGAAAACTATGGAATGGATAAAAAACTAAAAGCAGTTACGGTAATGTACAAAGTCGCGGGGTATAATCCTGGAGCCGGAGACTGGTTTTGGGCCAAGTTTTCACCCCAGGGTAAAGCTGATAAGTTTGGAAAACCAAAAGGATGTGTGGGTTGCCATGGGACCAGGGCCAAAAACGATTTCATCCTTGTGCATGAGTTCAAATAAGAATTTTCTTTCAGTCTTATCTCGTATGGCAGTATAATTATGGCCCCGGCGAACAACCCCTGGGCCTCTTTTACGATTTAGATAAATCTCAAATCCCTCTGACGCCTTAAAAACAATGGTAACATTCTTGAAGTCGTTCCGGAGAAAAAATAGCAAAAGTATATGTATGATTTTGCAGTCATAGGCGCAGGTGTAACAGGTGCCGGGGTAGCAAGGGCTTTAAGCAGATACAAGGGTAATGCCTGTTTAATTGAAAAGGCTGATGATGTCTCAAGCGGAGCATCCAAAGCAAACAGCGGTATCGTCCACGGCGGCTATGCAGCCAAAAGCGGTACCCTGAAAGGGCGGCTGAATGTACTCGGTAACCAGATGTTTGAAGATCTGAATCATCATCTGAACTTCGGCTACAGAAAAACCGGAGGTCTTGTGCTTGCCTTCGATGAAGAAGAACGCCTTTTATTAGAGGATCTTATGGTTAACGGCAAAAAGTACGGCATAAATGATCTTGAAATAATTATGCGTGACAGGATATTGTAACTGGAGCCGAATCTGAACCCCGATGTAAAATATGCTCTCTACGCGAAAGATGTGGGGGTGACCTCTCCTTATGAGTACACCATTGCCCTTG
>JASJGP010000447.1:0-8585 GCA_033791485.1 Desulfobacterales bacterium
GTGGTAACCGACATGGAAACAGTGGGCCAGGGGATTCGAGCCGGCCTGCCGTTTCAAATGGTGAAAAAAAATGGCGGGATTACTTTCACTCAATGGGAAAATATATATCAAAAGTAATGGCTCATATGAATGCACCAGGTCTTGTGTCTTTAACGGTGTCTAGTGAGGGGCCAGTGTTCTCATATAAAATCGTTCATTGTTATAGGTTGAGACAAAAATTTTATTGTCGGCTATCAATTTTTCTATGATTGAAAAATGACCCTTTGCTTTGGTTAGATAGGCATAAATGGCATCTTCGCGCATGGGATGAACTGATGTGATGCTTAAAATATCTGCTTGGATATCCCCTGTATAGGCAAACTGATTTCCTTCGTATCCTATCAGGTATTCGGTATTTAATGACTGTGCCGTGAACAGGTGATAGGCACGGGTTATTATCTGTTCTTCAGGAGGGCGGACCCAGCTTAGAGCAGGCGGCCTTGTGGGAATACTCAGATAGCTCAAAGAACAATTGAGTTTGCGAATAAATCGGGCCGTTTCCTCCAGGCCTTGTTTGTGGTCATTCAGGTCTTTTACCAACATGGTTTCGGTTACCAGTTGTCCGGTAAATTCTTCTGAAAATGAACGAACCCCCTCTAATAAGGCATCAAATTTGATGTTTTTGTGGGGCCGGTCTATTTTTCTCCATATTTTTTCATCCACGGAGTCGACTTTAACGCTGACCCAGTCTGCTTTGCACAATTCCTGCCGAACATCAGGGCGGCTTAGCAAGGTTGAATTGGTAATGACCGCAATCTTGATGCCCAAAGGGCGTAATTTCTCGATTAATTGGCCCAGGTTTGCGTCCAATGTGGGTTCTCCATCGGATACAATGGTTAAGTAATCAATGGGTTCATTATTTAAATGAGCGTTTTTGATTTTTTCTTTTGTCTCTGTCAACAGCAAATCCGGATCATAATAGGCGCACCTGTCCGTGATCATTTTTAAGGATTTGCCCAGCTGACAATACACACACGAATAGGTGCATATTTTGGGAGGAATATTGTTGATTCCGATACTTTTACCCAGACGCCTTGACGGGACAGGGCCAAAGATTCTTGTTTGATCCATGTTTTACTCCTGAATACGACTCACCAACCTTTAAGGCCGTTGCCGTATGGCTTAGATGTTTCTTTATGATGCCATTTTTTTTACTGGCATCCTAAAATTGTTAAAGCAAGGATTATACCAGCAAAAAAAACAAATTTTCAGATCTGAAAAACACATCATTATAAACGGTTAGGATGGATAATTTAAAACAGCGGGTCACAAAAATTCAGATTAAGTAGCAACCATGCGACAATTGCTGGAAGGAAAATGCGACTTAAATTTCAGGATAAATATGAACGCGTTATTTGTGTTTGATATCTGCGTGTTCAAGAATATCAGGAACAATATCTGTCCAGCCAAGTGGCATGATATGAACGCCCTGGACCATGGATTTGACTTTTTTGACGAATCGTCCGGCTATTTCCGCCGACTTTTTCTTCCGGTCTTCTTTGGCAACCGATCCGATCTCATCAATCAATTCTTCCGGAACATGGATACCGGATACATTGTTATTCATAAATTTTGCCATTTGAGGAGATTTTAGAACAACAATACCGACCTGAATGGGGCATTTAAATTTTTCAGCTTTTTTGACAAATTTTTCAAAAAGTTTGACATCATAAACGGCCTGGGTTTGAAAAAACTGTGCACCGGCATCAACTTTCTTTTTCATTTTCATCAATTGCAGTTCAATTGGATCGGAATTGGGATTCACAACCGCACCAAACGCCATATCCAGATAATTTTCAATCCGGCTTCCTGAAATATCATAGCCTCGTTTAAGCCCTTTTGCCATATCAATCAATTGAACTGAATCAAGGTCAAACACAGGCTTGGCTTCCTTATGATCCCCCAGCTGGATATGGTCCCCGGTTAAAAGCAGAACATTATCAATCCCCAGGGAATAGGCTGTGAGCAAATCCGACTGCAGCGCCAGTCTATTCCGGTCCCTGCAGGTCAGTTGATAAACCGGTTCAATAGCGGTTGCCTTTAGCCGGACACTTGCTGCAAGAGACCCCAGCCGCATGACAGCAGACTGGTTATCGGTCACATTGACGGCATGGACATGCTGATTCAGTTGAAGCGCTTCAATTGCGCAGCTGGGTTCTATGCTTTTATCTCTGTGAATGGCTCCCTTAATCGGCCCGACTTCGCCGGTAATAACAAATTCACCTTTATCAAATAAGGTTGTCAGTTTCATGGTTGAACTCCTTGAAAATTTATATTCAGCCTTGATTGTTGACTTAAATCAGCTGTTTTGTCTGGGTTTAAATCATTGCTTTCCCCGTTAATCTTGATTGCTGACAGTAACCTTGCCACCTATGGAACAGAATGTGGCCTCAGTCGGACTGACTTCAAGGGTTCGTGGGCGGCTCCATTTTGAATTTTTCTTGGGAGGCTGATACGCGTCAAGAAGATCAAGGCGTCCCAGTTTTTTAAGACGGTCATAAATCATTATCCAACCGCAGGGCCGCTCGGCATCCACTTCACAGTGACCGTCTTCAGCACCGCCGCAGGGCCCGTTCAGCAATTGCTTTGCACAAAGGGTCATGGGGCAGAGCCCCCCTGTGAATTCAATGATACAATCTCCGCAAAGGGAACAAAATTCTTCAATATGTGTATCAGACACGGTCTCTCCACCAAAAACCGTATCACACCCCGGATGAACCATTCCCCCGTCTGTCGCATCAATCACCGTATGAACCCCTTGCCCGCACCCCAGAATAAGAAAAGAATCTGCATTTTTAACTTCATCTGCATGGTCTTCCATGAGGACCTTACGGGTGTGGGAAAGTTTACATAACGACATGCCCTGGGGCCCCGGAACCGTATATCCCGCGACTTGAATGCCCCTTTCAGTCAGACGTTTTGCCATCATTTTGGTCTCCGCTTCCCCTCCAGAATAGCATTTCCATGCGCAATTATTACATCCGACAACAAAAACTTTTTCGCCGGGTTGAATATGTTTGACTATTTCAGTTATTGGTTTTTGAATTGTTGCATGCACGTTATTTCTCCTTAATTAAAAAAACAGGCTTTGTGCGTTACCTTTGCATCGTTAAATTCTTTATATAAAAGCGTTAAACGATCATTGGCTGTCGTTATGGCAATAGATCTTTCCTCAGGTTTCTCAAGGGTTTCAAAACAGGCCAGGCACCGTTGAAACTGGCTGTTTCTTCCCAGGGTGATAATATTAAAATCAGCCATGAGAAACGTCTGTTCATTTTTTTGATTTACAAAATGTTCAACTGCCGGAATACTCTCAAGGTTAATTTGAATTTCGACAGGGTTGCCTTCTTTTGCAATATTTATATAATCATGAATGGTGAGAATACCGCCGGTGCTTTCATTCTTTTCAATGTCAACCCCCTCGTATTTAACCATCATTTCTTCAAGGCTGAAAAAATTTTCTTCAACAGGTATCCCTGCATCAAGAAGCCTTTTATAATCCCTTTTTAAATACCGGTTGGCAATCATCACCGCTTGGGATACATGGGGGCACAGATTATTGGGGCATCCTTTTGCATAACACTTTCTAAAGGTAAATGCCGTATTATTAATGGTTCCGGAAAACCTGCAAAGAAAAATATATGCCTGAAATTCATAATTTTTATGGGCAAAATTTACAGGAACGATATCAAAGGACAAGTGAATGTCCAGGTCATCTCCACGTTTTTTTAAATTCACCACATCGGTAATTCGGTTGGGTGGATTTATAATGGTATTATCCTCCATTTTTCACTTCCTATCATATTAGGGTGGTCACCATGTGCCCATTTAAAAAATCGGCTGGACTAGTAAAAAAACAGGGCATCCGCATTGATAGCCATGAGATTAACCTGACCGGCAGCCGTAATTTTTGAACCTTCCGGCAGCTCTGATACATCAATGTTTCGCGCTTTGATGCAGGGTGCACACACATGAAGTTCTCCGCCAAGCTCAAGAAAGTCTGCAAACAACTTGTCTATCTTCGGGAATCCGCCTCCAGGCAACATGTTTTGTCGATAGTCCTGTTTGGCAAGATAAACCCCATTGCCCTGGAGCACAACAATTGCCTTAATATCCATTGCAAGGGCAGCGACTGCCATTACAAAAGACATACAGGCTTTTTCAGGGTTATCGCCGGCATGGGTTGCAAAGTACATGATGGTCTCAACTTTTTCAGACATGTTCTTCTCCTTTGATTTTTATATTTTTAAATTTGCCGGAACCATTAAATATTCCTGACAAGCAAACTGGATAAGTCTTCAACATTTGCGCCGGATTTTTTAAGGTTTCCAAGGCAAATGGGACAATATGCAACGATTGGTTTTCCGGGTTCTTCCAGCTCGTGTGCTCTTTTTGCCATGATTTCGTTGGAAAGGCTGGGAGAAATGGATTCGGCAGGGCCACCACAGCAGCTGGTAAATTCGCCCTGGTTTCTGATTTTTGATGTACTGATTCCCAAATTAGTCAGCACTTTTCTGGGCACATCCGATACGTTGAGATATCTGCCAAAAAAACACGGATCATGGAGTGTAACCTGGAGATCACAATCTTTGGGCGTAAAGTTAAGCAGCTCAAAATAAGATTTTACCTCAAAACTTATGCCGGTATATTTGGGAAAAAGTTCTTTTAAGGCATAGGCAGTATGGGGATCTATCGTAATTATTTTTTTTATACCGGCGTTTTGCAATTTTTGGGCAATATTTTTTGCATGGGCTACAAACCCTTTCTGATCACCCATGTCATAAAGGAGGATGCCCGAGTAATTGTCCAAATCGGGTCTGTAGCCAAATTCTACATTTGATTTTTGAAGCAGGTACACGATATTTTTTAGGGCTTGTCCGGCCTTTTTTTTCTCTTTTCCTGACGTCATCATGGCAAGACCGATACCGGAAAGATAGGCGGGGATGTACCTGGCATATTTTAAAATGCCTGCCATCTTTGTACCCTCATATTTTTCAAGATATTGAGTCGATTTTTCAATAAATGGCGCAAACTGATACATCAGCCCTGTAAACAATAAATATTCGCCTTCTTTCGGCAGGCTAAGATCCTTGAACCAGGTGTTTGCCATAAATTTTGGAATACCAAAAGGGCTTTTTGTCTGTTTAACGTTACCGGCAAGGATTTCAATTATATCTCTGGGATTAAACATTTTATCTGGACCTCCAGTTTGCAATAACAAATCGTTTCAGGCCAAGAATAATTTCACCCGGATCGGCTTCCCTGGGGCATGTATGGGTACACAGGCCACAGTGAAGACACCGCCAGAGGTCGTCAGCATTTTCAAGGATTTTTTCTCTGGCGCCCACCTGGACATATCGAATCATCCGTCTGGGAAAATTATCATGGACAAGAGGGCAAATGGCTGCACATGTCCCGCAGTTAAAACACTCAAGAGCTGTATCTTCACTGTACTCTTTTAGTTCTTCTGCAAACTCTAAGTTTACAAAGCTCATATCAAACCTCTTCTTTTTTCATTGGTTATTCGCTTCATTCAAAGAATATTTAAAAAAGGTGCCCACTTTTTGATCTTCAATAATCTGGCCGTATTTTTTTAAGGTTGCCATATAAAAGAGTGTTTTATCTTTGGGCATGTCTATCCCTTCAGCAATCTCAGGAATTGTTGCTGCCTGGGGCTTTAAAAACGCCTTGATTGCTTTTATCTCTTTTTTTTGAAGTTTCATTGTTGATGTCGCAGCAGCGACAAACCCTTTTCTTTGAAGCCTCAATTCTTTCATTGCCGCTTTTTTGGCTTCTTTGTCTGTATCCTGGTTTTTCATTTATAGTCCTTCCTGTTAAAAGAAGTGTTACGAATCAATCAGGCAGCAAAACCATCTGAAACAATGGCATCAACCATATCTTCATATTGTTTTAATGCCCACCCGTTAAGGTCAATCGCCTTTTCTGGGCATACCGCAGCACAGGCCCCGCAACCCAGGCACATGGCAGCACTTACCTGGGCTCGTTTGACTTTTTCCCCATCTATAGTCACTTCTACAAGCGTTAAGGCACCCTCTTTAATACAGGCATCCACGCAGTCACCATGCCCCTGGCATCTATCTTCATCAACCTGGGCAACAAAGGGGTCAAGTTCAATATATCCTTTACCTAAAAGCGCAGATGCTTTTACGGCGGCAGCGCCTGCTGCATTACATGCTTCACCTACATCCATGGGGGCCTGGCATGTCCCTGCCAGGAAAACACCTGTTATGGGAAATTCAACCGGCCGAAGTTTTGGATGAACTTCCAAAAGGAATTGATCAGTTCCAATGGGAAGCTTCATCATTGAGGCAAGACCTGAAACATCATCAGGCTCAATTCCGGTTGCAAGTACGACAAGATCTGCAGGAACATCCATTTCTTCGTTAAACGTCAAACTGTCTTTAATTTTTACCTGTAAAGGATAATCAGGATGAAGGCTTTGGCTTACTTCGGGCTGGGCATCTACTTCATACCGCATAAACACAACTTTGTTTGCAGACGCTTGATTATATAATTCTTCCTGCCCCCGGCCATAGGTCCGGATGTCCCGATACATTTCATAAATCCCGGTTGCAGGAAATCTTTCTTTGATCTGGTTTGATGCATTCAGCATGGCAGAGCAACATGTTCTGGAACAATATTCATTGAGTTTCCCATTTTCTTTGGGTTGATGAATACCCGGTATCTGCCGGCTGCCCACACAATGGATCATGACCATATTTTTAATACGCCTGCCATTGACCTCAAGAGCTGCCCCAGTTGACCCAGTTGAATCACAGGATTTATTGTCTTTTAAAATAGAGATCAATTCCTGAAGGGTAATCACCTCCTTGTGCTGGCCAAAACCGTATTCCCCGTTAAAAGGAGTATACGGGACAGATCCGGTTGCCATGACAATGGCGCCGGTATCCATATTAATTTTTATATTTTCCTTATTTGATTGCGGTGTAATACTCAGGTTGAAATTCCCCACATAGCCTTTAACTTCTTCAATTTTACAATTCGTATGAATGGTTATGGACGGGTGGTTTAAAACCTGATCTAAAAGTTCTTTGAGTATATCCGATGCTTTTTCTCCAAAAGGAGCGAGTCTGTCGAGATTGTTGAGTTGTCCGCCAAGTATTGGCGATTTTTCAATGAGTGTAACCTTCATCCCTTTTTGAGCGATATCCAGTGCCGCTTTAATTCCTGCAATACCACCGCCGATAACCGTGGTATGTTTTTTAGCGTCAACACGGATCGGCTCAAGAGGCTTGAGCTGTTTTGCCTTGGCCGCAGATGCTGCAATAAGAAGGGTTGCCTTATCCGTGGCCATATCTCCATGGTGAACCCAGGAAACCTGTTCTCTGATATTGGCATGATCATAAATAAAGGGATTGGCACCCGCTCTTTCAATGGCACCCCTGAATGTCGTTTCATGAAGGCTTGGCGCACAGGATGCCACAACCACCCGGTCAACTTTTCCGCTTTTCAGATCCTCAATAATCAGTTCCTGACCAGGATCAGAGCACATGAACATATTGGTCCTGGCCACAGAAACATCCGGCATTTTTTCAGCCCTGTTTCTGACCTCTTCAACATCAACATGGTCAGAAATATTTCCACCGCAATAGCATATGTAGACACCGATTTTTTTATTTTTCTCGCTCATCTTGAATTCTCCATAATGCTGTTGGACATAAATTTTGCCGCTTCCATAGCGGCTGAACCCGATTCTGTGATGGTGTCCACGATATCCTTGGGGCCTGCTGCGGCACCTGCCACAAACACGCCATCCATATCCGTAAGGACCGGAGATATTTTGGGTTTTATTGACGTAATGAATTGATCGGAATCTTTGGAAACAGGACAAACAGCGTCTGGATTCCAACCCGGGATCATTCCCATGGACAGCACAACCAGATCATGGTCTGCGGTTGCAATACCGGAACCATCCTGGTTTTCATATCGAACCTGGGCACTGCCGTTTTCGCCGGCATCAATTCTTGCAACCTTGGCTTTAACAAATTCAATTCCCATGGCTTTTGCATTTTGATAAAATTGTTCGTAACCTTTTCCAAAAGCTCTGATATCCATATAATAGATAGTAATATCAGCAAGAGGAAGAGAGCCGGAAAGTAACATTGCCTGTTTTATTGCATACATACAGCATACTCTTGAACAATATGGCACTCCCATGCTTTTATCTCTGGAGCCGGCACATTGAACATAGGCAATAGAATCAGGTTCCATACCGTCTGAAGGTCTTAACACCCTGTTATATGGGCCATGGGGGGCTAAAAGCCTTTCCATCAATTTTCTATATCAAGAATTGGCAGTTGAGGAATGGCAGTTGAAAATGGAATGGAAATTGTTTTTCTAGCACTCATGCCACCTTGTTCATCATCTTCCACGTATACAGGACAAATATATTCACACTGCCTGCACCCGATACATTTATCAGGATCAACATATCTTGGATTTTGTGTAACTAAAGCTTTTATTCCTAAACCATCTTTAGAATTATCCCTATCTAAAGAGGTCAG
>JASJGP010000448.1:0-6134 GCA_033791485.1 Desulfobacterales bacterium
AAAGGAAACGACTGGTACGAACAGAAATTTATTCCTAAAATCAGTCCCATCACTTTAATAGCTCTCTTGTTTACCATACTGGTTATGTTTTCACTCAAAGGCGAATATATTGTACAATTACCTCTTGATGTTATTCGTATAGCGATTCCGCTGTGTATCTATTTTGTGGTAATGTTTTTCGTTTCGTTCTTCCTTTCCATGAAGGCTGGGGCCACTTATGAACAGTCGACTACCTTGAGTTTTACCGCAGCATCCAACAATTTCGAACTGGCCATTGCCGTGGCTGTGGCTGTGTTCGGCATCGATTCGGGACAAGCTTTCGCCGCAGTGATCGGCCCATTGGTGGAAGTGCCGGTCCTAATCAGTATGGTCAACGTTGCCTTGTGGTTTAAGCGCAAATACTTCCCTTATGCTGTAGAAACACCCACAGGAGTTTGTCACGTTACCTGCAAACCTTGACCCGGATAAACCGGAAATACGAAGCACAAAATTAATTTTAACAATCTAAGGAGGTGCTTCCGGTGTATTTATCTGTTAAGCCTACTTTTTACATTTACTAATTCAATAAAATTCTCTTGAAAAATCAAACTCTAATCCATATCATAGGAAAAATAACCAATCAACGCCCTTTATTCAGGGCTAGCTTAAAAATAACTTCACATTTTGATGAGCAGATCCATCTCGCATGGTAGCGTTGCTCGCCGGTTGAATAGCCTTCTATTCGCCTTCCTCGCGCCTTGCCATGCGGGCGTATCAACGCCTGAAAATGTAAATTTATTTCTGAGCGAACCCTATAAGTGCCTGACCGAAAACTACTGTTTTAGGTATTCGGATTTTGCCTGAAAATGACTTTTCGTTCAGACACTACTTAAGCAAAGAGATATAGTTTGATATGGAATTTAAAAAAGCCCTTCAATATCACCAGTCAGGACAACTGCAAAAGGCCCGGGAAATTTATCAGAAGATACTCGAAATTAATCCGGATCACTGTGATTCTCTGCATCTTTTGGGTGTTATTGCCAACCAGGCCGGCAACAATGATATGGCTGTAAAGTTAATCGGCAGGGCTATTAAAATTAATCCAAAAGAACCGATTTATTATAATAACATAGGCAATGCGTTTAAAGCACAGGGCAACCTTAAACAGGCTGTATTTAATTACCAGAAGGCTCTTGAATTAAAACCCGACTTTGCAGAAGCGCTGGTTAGTATGGGTTCGGTATATATTGAGCTTGGCAGGCTTAAAGAGGCGATATCCTGTTTTCAAAAAGCCCTGCAGTTTAAGCAGAATTTTCCCGATGCATATTATAATATGGGAATAGCGCTAAAAGAGCAAAACAGAATTGCTGAAGCAATCATTTGCTATAAAAAAAGCCTGGAGCTAAACCCGGGCTTTTTTGATGCATATTATAATTTGGGTGCAATTTATAAGGAGCAGGGCAGATTAGACGAATCCGGTTTTTGTTACCGGAAAGTTCTGGAGCTAAGTCCTTCCAATGCAAATGCATATTACAACCTTGGAGTAGTACACCAAAAACAGGATAAACTAAACGAAGCGATAACATGCTACCAGAAGGCAGTACAGTTAAACCCGGACTATGATAAAGCATACAACAACATGGGGACTTCATTAAAAGAACAGGGCAGGCATAACGAAGCGATTTCATGCTACAAAAAATCTCTACGAATAATGCCCAATGCCGGGATTGAAGTAAAGATGGCTCTTATGTTTCCTTTGATATTCGAATCAAAAGAATTAATTAAAAGCGAAAGAGAGAAACTGTCTAATCGAATTGAATTATTAATGAAAAAAAATATTACACTTAAAGATCCTGCCAAAGAAGTCGGTACAACGAGTTTTTATCTTGCATATCACGGGTTGAAAAACAAAGGCTTGCAGGAAAAACTTGCCGATCTTTTTCTGCACGTCTGTCCTGATCTTGCCTGGGAATCTCCAAACTGCAATACACAGCAATATACAGGCGGAAGAATTAATATCGGTATAATCTCAAGATTTTTTCATGAACATACCATCGGTCTGTTAAATCAGGGGATAATAGAAAATCTGTCCAGAGAAAAGTTCCATGTAAAGATATTTAGGTTCCAGGGAAAAGAGGATGCATTAACAAAAAGCGTAGATGACGCTGCAGATGAGGCAGTAATCCTGCCGAACGAATTGGCTGCAGCACGCAGTATTATTGCAAAGCACTCGCTGGATATTTTATTTTATGCTGATATTGGAATGGACTCTTTAACATATTTTATCGCTTTTTCACGTCTGGCACCGGTTCAATGTACTACATGGGGACATCCGGTAACAACGGGCATCCCCAATATGGATTACTACATATCATCGGAAAATGCGGAACCACCAGGTGCAAATGATCACTATTCGGAAACCCTGGTTCTTTTAAAAAGATACGCCATGTACTGTCGTCGTCCTTAAATGCCTGAAAAATCAGTACCACGCAAGCAATTCGATCTGCCAGACGATTGCAACCTGTATGTATGTCCCCAGACTCTTTTCAAGTTTCATCCTGATTTCGATGAGGCCCTTGGATCTATCCTGCGCCGGGATCCCCGCGGATTATTGATTTTCTTTGAAACAAGGGAAGGGCACCTGGCAAAGTTACTGCACAATCGTTTTATGCATACGTTGCCTGATGTAATCGATCGTATTAGGTTCTTGCCGAGAATGTCCAAAAGAAAATATTTTTCTTTTTTGCAAGTTGCCGATATACTTCTTGACACTCCTCATTTTACAGGCGGCTATACAAGTTTGCTGGCTTTTGCCTTTGGCATTCCCATTATAACCTGGCCAGGTCGGTTTATGTGCGGCCGCCTGACTCTGGGCCTTTACAGGCAGATAGGTATCATGGAATGTGTTGCCGATGACGCGCAATCCTATGCTGATATCGCAAACAGACTTGCAAACGACAAGGCATTAAGAAGTGAAATCAAAAACAGGATTTTAAAAAATGCTGAGGTCTTGTATGAAGATATGGAAGCAGTACATGAACTTGAACGTTTCTTTGAAAGGGTTGTAAAGGAAAAGACGAAACATTAAAGGAGGCGGATATGCCACAAAAGGCCTTAATTATTGTCGATATGTTAAACGATTTTATCGATGAAAAGGGCGCTCTTTACTGCGGTCCCCAGGCAAGAGCAATTATTCCCTTTGCCCGTGACAGGCTTGCCACTTTCAGAAAAAAAGGAGACCTTGTAATCTTCCTGCAGGATTCGCATGATGAAAATGACCTGGAGTTTACAAAGTTTACAAAGCATTGTGTCACAGATACCTGGGGGAGTGAAATTATTCATGAACTGGTACCGATACCTGGTGAAAAGATTGTTCCCAAAAAACGATACAGCGGTTTCTATGAAACCGATCTTGAAAAAATATTAGGAGATGCAAGTATTGAAGAAGTCGAAGTAATCGGCGTATGCACGTCTATTTGTGTAATGGACACAGTGGGTGGTCTTGCAAATCGTGATTATAACGTGTCGGTTCCTGTAAAAGGTGTTGCCGATTTTGATCAAGAGATGCACGAATTTTCTTTAAAAAGAATGAAACAACTATACGGAGCCAGGGTTTCATGAAAAACATAAACAGGGCGGGTCCTCTTTTTACCGATCTTTACGAGCTTACCATGGCTGCCGGCTACTATAAGCACAGGATCGCATCAAAAGCTACTTTTTCTCTTTTTATAAGGGATTATCCGCCTAACAGGAATTATTTTGTTGCTGTAGGTCTTGAAGATGTTCTGCACGAACTGGAGTTTTTTCACTTTTCTAAAAGCGATATCGACTATCTGAAAACAACGAAACTTTTTGCCAAGGACTTTATATCCTATCTAAAAATACTCCGTTTTTCAGGTAATATTCATGCCTTGCCCGAAGGAACAATTTTCTTTGCAAATGAACCGATTTTAGAGGTTACCGCCCCTGTTATTGAAGCCCAGATTCTGGAAACCTTGATTCTTAATACTATCGGATTTTCCACCATGATCGCCTCAAAGGCAGCCCGGTGTGTGCATGCAGCCAAAGGCCGACCTCTTATTGACTTTTCTCTTAGAAGAACCCATGAAAAAGATGCCGGAATGAAAGTTGCCAGAAGTACTTATATCACCGGATTTAATGCGACAAGTAATGTTCTGGCTGGCAAAACATATGGCATTCCCATATCCGGAACAATGGCACATTCATACATATCTGCATTTGACAGCGAACTTGACGCATTTTCAGCATATTCGGATACCTTTCCTGAAAATTCCATTTTTCTCATTGATACTTACGATACCATTGAAGGGGCACGCAATGCAGTAAAAGTTGCAAAAAAGATGGAAAAAAGAGGGGACAATCTCATAGGCGTTCGGCTTGACAGCGGAGACATGGTAATGCTGAGCAAAAAGGTTAGAAAAATTTTAGATGATGCAGGTCTTTTTAATGTAAAAATTTTTGCAAGCAGTGGTTTTGATGAGTTTAAAATAGCAGATTGTATTTCCAAAGGGGCTAAAATAGATGCGTTCGGAGTCGGTACGAAAGTCGGTGTTTCGGCAGATGCACCCTATCTTGATATAGTATACAAGGTAGTCAGGTTCAAAGACCGTGACACAAGGAAATTAAGTTCCGGCAAAATATCCCTTGCCGGTAAAAAACAGGTTTTCAGAAAGACAGATAAACAGGGGATGTATCTGGAAGATGTTCTATGTATAAGAGATGAGAAAAACGGTGGTGGACAGCCTTTGCTGGAAAAAGTCATGGAAGACGGAAAACGCATAGTCTCAAATCCGTCTATTCGGGAAATCAGGAGAGAATTCAAAAATAATTTTTCATTTCTCGATGATAAATACAAGTCTCTAGGCGATACAGAGACATACCCCGTAAAACTCAGTCGCCGGCTCCTTGATTTGCAGAAAAAATTGTAGGATGCCCTATCATTAATTTACAATCCAAGCTGTAGCACCTGTATTCTGTGGTTTCCGGTTTTTAAGGCTTCTAAAATAGAGAATAGTCCTTGACTAAACATGAAACAATTTATATTAAATCTTTTAATTAATAAACAATGTTCATAGAAGAAGGGAATATTCTAAAGTGGAAGGAAGCCTGTTTTTTCCTCTCAAAAAAGAAAATCTTACCACCTTGGGGATTTATTATAATTTCAAGAGTGGTCTCGTTACCTTTCGGGCGGCCAGGGAGTGGGAGGAGGAGATAGACTGGTCTAAATATAACCGGGATTTTACCTTTGAACACCCGCTTACCAGCCATGCCGCCTATCTCGGTCACAAAGAAACCCTGGATTTATTTAAGAGATACAACTTGACAGGCTACCTTAATGACGTGGTTGAGTTGATCAAAAAAGGAAAACATCAGGGCATCGAATGCTTTTTTGATCAGAAACAAGATATACACGTTATAAACAACATGCACAGCAATACCCTTGGTATTAATAATGGCTATCATGCCATCCGTAGCGGCGGGATACGTCGCCATGATACCGATAGCCGGGAAATTGATGTAATTATAGACGGACTTAATCTTAGCCGGGCCATGTCCTTTAAAAACGCCGGCGCCCAAATACCCTTCGGAGGCAGCAAGATTACTGTGCAGTGCAACCCTGTGGATCTTAGTGATCATTATAGCATCGGTTTTCTTGCATATGCCCTGAACAGGACCCGGTCTTTTACCGGACCTGACATGGGCTTTTCTCCTGAATTAGCAGATGTGATGAGACGTGAGGGATATTCGGTGAATATCGCAGGCGGCTTTGACAGTGTGGTTGGCCCTACCGGAGGTCCCACGGCCTACGGGATCTATCTGGCGTTAAAAGAGGCCGCGGCATTCAAGTATGGAACCGACAGCCTGGCAGGTAAAACCATCGTCGTGCAGGGTGTAGGAGCCGTTGGTTATCCCCTGGTGGAAGAGTATCTTACGAAAGAGGATGCCGCCACCATTTATATTACTGACATTTCACATGATCCGGTGGAAAAGTTGGTGGCCCGATTTCCGGGCCGTGTAAAAAAAATAGACCCCGATGATGTCTTCAATACTGAAGCTGACATCTTTGCCCCTTGTGCCATGGGGGGCATCCTGGATGAGTCGACCATTAAGTCAGTCAAGTTTTCGATTATTCT
>JASJGP010000449.1:0-10648 GCA_033791485.1 Desulfobacterales bacterium
CTGACCTCTTTAAACGCAAGATTGGAAAACAACAACAATACAGCAAATCGACTTAAAGAATTCCTTGATGATAATGTTAAGCAGCTTGAACAGCTTACTGCAGAAATCAGTCGAAAAAATCAAAAAGGAAGCTCTTTAAAACAGAAAATAAAAGAATTTGAACATAATCTTTACGCTAATTACGAAGATATAAAGATTGTGCAACATGCCATTGATAAAAATGAGGACGATTATCAGAAAATTGATTCAACGCTGAAAGATAACGATGATAATATCTCAGGCATTCGAAAGAAACGAGAAAAAGTTTTAGAAAAGTTTCGTATGCTCGAACTTGAACAATCCCAGCGACATTTAAAGCGGGAAAATATAGAAAACCGCCTGATAGAGCGCTATCACATGACTATCTCCGAAATAAAGACGGAAAATGAAAAAATGTCAAAGGAGCTGAAACAGACGGTGAAAATGTCGCCGGATGAAATGGAAGAAGAACTTTCCCGTTTGAAAAAAAAGATAGAAAATTTCAACGATGTTAATCTTAGTGCCATAAAAGAATATGAACAGCATAAAATCAGGTTCGATTTTCTTTCCAAACAACACGACGATCTTGTAAAAGCTGTTGAAGACCTTCAAAAAGTCATCAGAAAAATTGACAGGATTACTCAAGATCGATTTATGAATACGCTGAACCTGGTTAATGAAAAACTTTGCGAGGTATTTCCTCGTCTTTTTGAAGGCGGAACAGCCAAGCTTGTGCTTTCACAGCCGGACAACTCTCTGGAAACAGGTGTAGAGTTTATGATCCACCCGCCAGGGAAAAAACTTACAAGGATGAGTCTTCTTTCGGGTGGGGAGAAAGCACTATCCGCCATTGCCTTTATTTTCTCACTCTTTTTAATCAAACCTACATCTTTCTGCCTTCTGGATGAAATTGACGCTCCCCTTGATGATGTTAATGTTTATCGTTTTAATGACCTGCTACAGCTTATTGGTAAAAAATCTCAAATTGTTATGGTAACGCATAACAAGAGCAGCATGGAGTTTGCCGACACCCTTTTCGGAATTACAATGGAACAAAAAGGAATTTCAAAGGTTGTTTCTGTAAACTTTGAACAACAAGAAGAAATGCCAAACTGATTTTGATGGCGTCGTAAAAAGTCACATCTACTGCGTTGGTGCGGTTTTTCAGGAACTCAACATACTTGTATGTATAGTCTCGTCCTTGAAAAACCCTTACGCTTTTTTATCCCGCTGATTTTTAGCGGGGGTATATGAGCCTTGAAACGATGCCATCCGGCGCTTATTCAAAGATTTTTTATGAGACCGTAAATTTTACAGGATTTCTATGGCTATAAACTGGCTAAAAAAAAAGGCTCCAACAAAAAAGGCTCCGAAAGATAAGGAAGAGCTACCGGATCGGGAAACTGTTTATTTCAAACGTCTGAGAGCGGGTCTGTCCAAGACCCGCGAAATTCTTACAACCGATCTTGAAGATCTTTTCGCAAAAAAGAAAAAAATAGATGATGACCTGCTGGAGGGGCTTGAGGAACTTTTGATAACCTCAGATATGGGTGTTCAGACATCCGTGGACCTTATAGAGCGTATCTCCGGCAAATCTTCAAAAATAGCAGATGCTGATGAGCTGAAAAATTCGCTTAAAGAGGAGATACTTTCATTTCTTGATGCACAGACTACAGTTCATGATAAGATTACCGGCCGTCCACATGTTATTATGGTAGTCGGTGTTAACGGAACAGGGAAAACCACCAGCATCGGCAAGCTTGCTGCAAGATACACTTCTGCCGGTAAAAAGGTACTGGTTGCTGCAGCCGATACTTTCCGGGCTGCAGCGGTTGAACAGCTTGAGATATGGGCTGATAGGGCCGGCGCAGACATCGTTAAACAAAAAGAAGGGACAGACCCAGCCGCAGTTGCATACGACAGCATTCAGGCCGCAATAGCCAGAGATTGTGATATCGTGCTTGTCGACACTGCAGGAAGGCTTCACACCAAAATAAACCTGATGGAAGAATTAAAAAAAATAAAACGGTCTATTTCAAAAAAACTCCCTGGAGCTCCCCACGAAATTCTGCTCGTCCTTGATGCAACAACGGGTCAAAACGCATTATCCCAGGCCAAATTATTCAACGAGGCTCTTGATATCACGGCAATTGCCCTTACAAAACTTGACGGAACGGCCAGGGGCGGGGTTGTTGTAGGTATTTTTACTGCTCTAAAAATTCCTCTAAAATATATCGGGGTTGGAGAGCAAATTGAAGATTTGCAGGACTTTGATCCTGTACGATTTGTCAATGCTTTGTTTTAAAGGTTTCAAAACAGTTTCTTGCTATTCAATACGCTACATACACTGCCAATACTTATCTTTCGGCAAACTATTGATGCAAATGCTGCTTTTTAGCGGGTTTACTGTATTTTTTTTAAAAAAAGTGCCTGAAACTGCAGAATTCTGTTGACATGAAAAATCACCTACTATATTGACATAGGCAAACAGGCTATTGGCTTATGTTTATCTGCTATTAATTAAAAAAAAGGGGGAAAAGAAGAATGACAAAAGCAGAACTGGTTGACAAGATGGCAAAGGACGCAAAAATTTCCAAGGTTGCAGCAGCTAACGCACTAAACTCTTTTATGGGCAACATCACAAAAGCACTGAAGAAAAAAGAGGGAAAGGTTACTCTGGTCGGTTTTGGTACTTTTGCGAAAGTACGTCGCAAAGCACGTAAGGGACGTAATCCGCAAACAGGCGAGCCTATTAAAATCAAGGCATGTAATGTTGTGAAATTCCGCGCAGGCAAAAAACTAAAAGAAGCAGTTTAAATAAATTTTTAAGGCGGCTTATTCATTTATAAAATAAGCCGCCTTTTTTATTTTCGGAGTCTACGCTTACCTGCGCGAGTCCTTATCAAAAGATATTTCTTTTCCACCAGGTCACGAAGAAGGTATAAAATTTAATCTTTGTGACTTCGCGCCTTTATGGCAAAATAAATTATGGTTCAGGTTTTCCGTGTCAGTTAAAAAATCAATATGTTATTTTAAACTCCTTGAACTCGTCTGTATAATTTTCCCAATTTACGTCCGTCTTTTCAACTTTTGCAGGCGGTGAACCTTTCCGGCACCACTCAAGAATTGAATCAACACTCTCCTTATCTCCTTCAAACAGAGCTTCAACAGTTCCGTCGGCTTTATTTCTTACCCAGCCTGAAACGCCATAATGTTGGGCAGCTTTAAGCGTCTCCATTCTGAAAAAGACACCCTGTACTCTTCCGCTGATTATTACATGGGCTCTTTTTTTATCTTCCATGTTTCACCTCTCATCTGTTATACAAGGCTTTTATGTGCTAGCATTTCCAGCATATTAAAATATTCGCTTTCAGATATAACCCGGGTTCCTGATTTCTTTGCTTTGGCAATTTTATTTTGGCCTGCGTTTTCTCCGCACACCAGATATTCCGTATTTCCGCTGACAGCGGTTTGCACCTTTGCACCAAGTTTCCTTGCCGCAGCCTGCATTTCTTCCCTTGTACCACGCTTCATTTTTCCTGTAAATACGACTTTTTTACCAAAAAAGAAGCTTTCAGAAATCTTTGTATTGTTTGATAGAACTGTTTTTTCAAGGTTGAAACCTAAAGACAGCATATAATTTATAGTATCTTTTATTCTGTCGATGCCGGTTGCAATTGACCTGCTCGTAATGGATCCAAAACCATGTATCTTCTCAATATCTTCAGCCTTTGCGTTCATAAGATCTTCAAGTCTGATATGTGAAAGCAGCTTCCGGCTGTCCCCGGATCCAAGATCGGAAATTCCGAAAGCGGCCAGAAAGCGCCAGTCTTCAACAGATTTACTTTTGCTTATATCAATAGCCTCTGCAAGATTTTTTGACTGAACCGGGCCAAAACCGATATCAATAAAATTTTGAATTGTCATTGCATAAATTTTTTTAAGGCTATCATAATCGCTATTTACAAGTTTCTGAATTGTCTTTATGCCGAACCAGTCAGCATTACCGAGGGTCTTAAACCAGTGACTGATGCCCTGCTCGATCTGAGCTTTGCAGGAAGGGTTATTGCATTTTAGAAAGTCCTTATTCCATTCAAGGCTAAAGCCGCAGGATGGACACTCTTGGGGAATGCTGTACAGGTCTGATTTTCTGATTACTTTTTCGAGTTTTGGAATCACTTCACCGCTACGCACGATTTCAATTTCGGAACCGACTCCAACATGTCTTTTTTTTATTAAACCAGCGTGATGGCCGGTAACACGCCTGATTGTAGCTCCGGAAAGATGCGTTGGACGGATTTCAAGAACAGGTGTTATGTTTCCGGTTCTTCCAACCTGCCAGGTGATTCCTTCAACAACCGTTAAAGCCGTCTCACCCTTTTTCTTAATGGCGATCTGCCACCTGTAGTGGTGAGCTGTGGCTCCCATATGTTTTTTTACATCATCATGAGTTGTTTCAGCCACAACACCATCAGTCGGATAATCCGTCCTCGATATAAGATCCGATATAATTTCCCCGGTATTTTTCAAAAGCTCAGCACCACTTCCTTCCCAGGCCGGAAGCATGGCATAGGGAACAAAAACAACCATTTTATCTTCAAGAGCTTTTTGGGCAAATTCATTCAGTGTATCAGATGAAATAATCCCGACGACCATGTTTCTTGGATGTTCAAATTGATCGGATAAATGCTCATTAAAATAAGATTTAAAAATAACGATTTCGCCTATTCCTAATCCCCTTCCGCCCACAGGAATCACACCCTTTATAAAGGCACTGCTGATCTCGTATCCAACCTCGCCGTTTCCCCTTGTAGTAAATATTTTTCCATCATCACGACCGGCCAGACCGTCGAGTTTTGCAGTTACTTTAAACGTTATTTCTTTAATACCGATCTCGTCGGCTTCTTTTTTAACTCTGTTTACAAATCGCTCGAGTTCGACTTCGGCGTATGCTTTCTCAGTCGAAAGCATGGGAACAGGATGCCTGATTTCTTTTTTTCCACTGAATTTTTCAGGTTCTACGAATTGCAGAAATGGATTTTCAGGATCAAGTCCTTTCAGCTTTTCAACAAGGCTGTCATATTCTTGATCACTCACCAATGGTTTCCCGCTTCTGTAAGCCTCATTGTATTTTTTTAAAGATTTAACCAGAGTTTCAATATTTTTCATTTTTATCTTTATTTAACGAGTGACATAATGCTTTTATCGCTATATTCACAGCCATGCGGTTTTCTTTAAACCTCTGTTCTCTGAACCCGGGCCGCCAAGTTAAAGTTGAAAGTTCATCAGATACGACAAGGATGCCGCCCATTTGAACATTTCGAAACTTTCCTACAGTAAAAAGAGCTGACAGTTCCATTTCAACGGCCAGAATATCTTTCCCCTGGTAATAAATTACCTTTTCACATGTCTCTCTGTAAATGGCGTCTGTTGACCAGACAAGACCCTCGTGAAAAGCAAGACCGGCTTTTTTAAAGGCTTCTTTTGTATGTTTGAGAATATAAGAAGATGGTAAGGATATAGCGTCATCTCCTTGATGATAATGCTTCGATGTCCCTTCGTCGATTATAGCACCGGTAGGAATAATAATATCCCCGATTTTAACATCGGGGGATATTGCCCCGCACCAGCCGAAAAATAAAATTTTTTCCGCACCCCAGGCAATCAGTGTTTCAAGCAGCATGGCTGCATAAGGTGCACCGACAAAAGGCCCCACCACAGAAAATCCTGCCTCAGTAGTATCTCCAACATATAACCTGCTGACAAACAGATTTCTGTATTTTTTTTTATCAAGACCTGCCAGGCTGCAAAATAAACTCAGATCAGCCTGACTGCTCACCATCACTGCAACAGGTTCCAAATTCGGGGAATTCTTTCCCTTTAGAGGAATTACAATTCCATCATTTTTATCATTCCGGCTGTGCAAGGCCCGACAGCTCATCTTTTACCTCATCTATCATGTCGTAAAACCACATCAAATCCTCAATGGTAAGGCGACCGGCTTTCACCGGAGCTCTCTCGCTGCCATCTTTTTTAAGCAAAATTCTTGGGCCAATCTGAAGCTTAGCCTCACCACTGCCATAGCGGTTAATCGAAACAACAAGTCCTGTTTCTTCACATTTCCATTTCTTTAGAATCTTATCCATTTCAGAATCATAAGCCATAGTGTTCTCCTTAAATGATTAATTAATCAAGTTCAATAATCTCATAAAAAGTCGAAATACCCACTTTAATGTTATTATCTCAAAGGCGTTAATTTTGCCACTTCATTTTGTTAATTAATCCAGGTTTCGCTTATCAGCTAGGTTGTGTCAAGGGTTAAAAATGTTTTTCCTGTATTTGCTCTTGACCGCATAAGCTTCTTTATATATTAATAAATAAGTGCCACACTAAAATATTCTCACCACTTTTGGTTTTAAATTCTCAAAAGGGAGAGGCTTGCATATCTCTAATAGGTTCTAAACCCAAACTCAGCGCTGTATTTAGCGCCAATGCAGTTGAGTACAGCCGTCTCATGGCAGAAGATGAGGTTGCCACTCAAAACCAAATTACCTTTGGGGTATGAAAATTTGGGAGAACAACCAGTTAACACTCCATGTGGGCAGCGAAATGATTAAATGATTAAAATAAGGAAGGTTAAAAATGGCTGAGAAAAAATTTAAACAAATTTGTGAATGCACCAAATGTGGCAATGAAGCCGAAATGACAGTGACATGTAACCTCGTCGAGGATGTGGCGGAAAAAGCTGCTCCCCAAATTGTGCCCGAAGCGAAAGGAAAGGCCGAAGGACATGCAGTCTGCTCTCATTGTGGAGGCGAGGCTGACATCTGGGTCGATTATTGATTGTTTCGGCAAAATAAATATATATAAAACAAATTCAGGAAAATGGTTTCGCCAGAGTCTTTTATTTGCAAAAGCATGTCCTGAACCTGATTTAAAATATCGATCAAATTCAACTGCTTTTGATTTATCTGAGAAGGCGAGGCAGGTGACAAGCATCCACGGTTTTTGTTTGGATGTGTGAAGCGAAGCAAAATTTATGCTGGCATCGGGAAAGCCCGTCTTCGCCTTATGGCTTCGCCGCGGCAGTATTCGCTTGGCGCTTCGCTTAAGCGAAGACTGGTGGAGGCGGCGGGAGTCGAACCCGCGTCCGAAAATATTCCACACAGGCATCTACATACTTAGCCCGAACTTTAAATTTCGTATTTTCCAGTCTCCTTCAGGCTGGATACTAGAAAAACTAGCCTGTTAAAATTTCGCCGGTATAAAAAGAGGCATTCAATACCAGCTATCCTGCTAGTCGACGCCCTTGCAAGATGCGCAGGAAAAATCCTGCAGGACGCTGGCCTGTTTAAGCGGCCAGGGCTAATTCATAATCATCTGCGATTATATTTACGTTCCCACCATTTTTACGAGCCGGTAGGAGCTCGGTATGCAGCCGGAGCTTCTTTATCCCCGTCGAAGCCATTTCGCCCCCAAACTGATTTTAAAAGAACTGTGTATAGCTTATAATCTAAGGAAAAATAACCCAATTGTCAAGATTTACCGTGTTTTTGTCAATAAGAGCCTGGCTCAATAATTGCTCCGCTCTCTTTCAATATCTCTTTTTTCATCACGTTTTCGAATGGTTTCCCGCTTATCATATTTGCGTTTGCCCTTTGCAGTGGCTATGGTGATTTTTACTTTCCCGCCTTTAAAATAGACTCTAAGCGGTATAAGAGAAGCTCCTTTTTCATTAACTTTGCTATAGAGTCTTTTGATTTCATTTTTATGCAGAAGAAGCTTTCTGGGCCTTAAAGGATCGTGATTTCCATAGTATGCAAAGGGATAGGCGCCGATGTGCATCTGATGGACAAAAACTTCACCGTTAACAATCCTGGCATATGAATCTTTCAGATTCACACTGCCAAGTCTTAGAGATTTTACTTCACTTCCCTTAAGGACCATTCCGGCTTCAAATTTATCCTCTATAAAATAGTTATGCCGGGCCTTACGGTTTTCAGTAACAATTTTTATGTGATTTTCCAAAATTCAAATCTTCCATTATATGTTTTTATATCAAAAATGATTCTTTGCGTGCTTTGCGGTGAAAATAAAACATGATACGTAATCGTATTTAAGAATATATGTACTTAGCACCCCAAGGGCATATCCTGCGGGCACCATCGGTGATATTTTTTACGAGTTCATCAAAGATTCGCTACAAAACTATCTGTCAGTACGTAATTAAAGAGAAAAAAACATCGGTATGAGTCAGTGAAAAACGATGAATTAGACGGTAAAGTCTTTATCCGGAAGAATATCACCGCAAAATTCCTGCAACAGGTTTAAAACAGCTGCAGCAGATGTTTGTTTAAGAACATCTTTCATAATCTGTTTTGAACTTTCAACACTGAGTGATCTTATCATGGCCTTTACTGCTGGTATTGATTGAGGGTTCATGCTCAATTCATCCATCCCCATTCCAAGCAGTACGGGTATGTGGATTGGGGAACTGGCCATTTCTCCGCACATGAAAAGCTTAATATTACTGTTTTGGGCCACATCGGCAACATGTTTAATCATACGGATAATAGCGGGTTCAAGAGGCTGATAAAGATGGGCAACTTGTTGGTTTTCCCTGTCTATTGCCATGGTGTACTGTATCAGATCGTTGGTTCCAATACTAAAAAAATCGACTTCTTTGGCCATCAGATCTGCCATGATAACTGCCGAAGGGACTTCTATCATTATTCCGACCTCGATATCCCTGTTAAAATTGACGCCTTCTTTATCTAAAGAATCGGCAGTTTCGTTGAGAATCTTTTTAGCTTCGCAGATTTCATCAAGTGTTGATATCATGGGAAACATGATCCGAACATTACCAAAAGTGGCAGCCCTTAAGATGGCACGAAGCTGGGTTATGAAAACATCAGTTTTTGTCAAACAGTACCTGATACCTCGAAGCCCAAGCGCAGGGTTTGCTTCTTGTTCACAAGGAGTATTGGAAATAGCTTTATCTCCGTTAATATCGAGGGTTCGTATGGTTACCGGTTTTGGAGCCATAACTTCAACAACATCCTTGTAGTTATCAAAAAGCTCATCTTCTATGGGAAAATCTATACGGCTTAAATATTGGAATTCTGTTCTTAAAAGACCGATACCGTCTCCGCCGTGGTCAATAACTGATACAACTTCTTCATGAAGTTCGATATTGCCCATAATCTGCAGGTGGATTCCATCCGTTGTTTTAGCAGGGAAATGGCCTGTCCTGGTGATGGCAGCTTTATATTCATCGTATCTGACCTTACGTTCGGCAAAATCAATAAGTGTCTGCTCCTCCGGATGGATAACAACCATGCCGAGCATACCGTCAACAACGATCACATCATCGTTTTGAATAATATTGGTCGCATCTGCAAGTCCCAACACTGCCGGTATTTCAAGGGTACGGGCTACGATGGCTGTGTGGGATGACATACTGCCTCTGTCAGTTACAAAGGCTTTTATCTTTTCTAATTGTATCTGGCTTGTTTCTGCAGGGGAAAGATTATGTGCTACAAGTATTACCCGTTTATAAATTTCTCCGATATTTACCTGTTTTGCCCCGACCAGATTCCTGATAATAAGATCGGAAGCATGACCAATATCCTCCACCCGTTCCTTCAAATAGGAATCCGGTAACTTCCTAAACATCGATTTTATACTTGACACCGCTTTCTTAAGTGCCCACTCAGCGTTAACCCGTTCACTTTTTATTATTTCTATGGTTTTCCCATAAAGCTTTTTGTCTTTAAGAAGCACCTTCTGGACTTCAAGAATAGAGGCATGCTGCCTCAGTTCTGCTGGTGTGTCGTCTATAATTGCATTAAGTTCATCCTTTGATTTTTTTACTGCTGCTTTAAAACGGTTTATTTCATTTTTTAACTGCTTTTCCCTGATGAGATATTTCTCAACAACATCCACACCTTCTTTATCTACAAGGTAAGCCTTCCCAATAGATATTCCAGGAGAAGCACTTATTCCGTGCAGTCTTATTTCACCTGTGTTCCTGTCCGGCATACCTTTTTATTCCTCGAAACCTCTTTCTACCAGCGCTGTAATATTATTTAAGATATGAATGTCTGACTTGCTGTCAACCGTCAACAATATTTTTGATCCTTTTTCGCAGGCAAGGGTAAGCATATCAATAATGCTTGAAGCGTCAACTTTTTCGTTGTTCTTTATCAACCATATTGTTGATTTTGTATTTTGGGCGAGTTTTGCTATTTTTGCTGCCGACCGTGCATGAAGGCCAAGTTCGTTTACAATGACAACTTCCCTTGAAAGTTCTTTGTCTGAGATGTCCATAATTTGCCTTTAAGCAAAAGTAACTACCCACGTAGTTAGGCTGAAGATGTTTAGGCTGTAGGCTAAAGGGGTCAGAAGAGCACAATTGTCATACTTTGGCGGAATGTGATTCATGCATCAAGCATGGCTTAAAATACGCTTTTTCCTATCAATCTTCAGTCTATCACCTGAGTAGTTACGAATTAACTATCAACACATGGGGTATATGTCAATCTGAAATCGTTGACAAAGCGGTAAGCTATTGATAGAAAATCTTGTTATTAGAAGCTTTTAACTTAACCCAGACAATTTAAACTTTTTA
>JASJGP010000450.1:0-3994 GCA_033791485.1 Desulfobacterales bacterium
TGCCGATCATCAAATCCCTGAGAGAGTCCCTTGTCGGGAATAAAATAAAATCTATGATAGGAATTTTAAACGGAACATGTAATTATATTCTATCTAAGATCACAGATGATGGAAGTACCTTTAAGGAAGCTCTTGCAGAAGCCCAGGCAAAGGGATATGCCGAAGCCGATCCCACACTGGACGTTGAAGGATACGATGCAGCTCACAAATTGGCTCTTTTAACATCCCTGGCTTACGGTATGGAAATCGATTTGAGCAATATATATACTGAAGGAATTTCCGGCATTACTCCCATGGATATAGAGTATGCCGGACAGTTTGGATACAGGATAAAGCTTCTTGCTGTCAGCAAAAATAGAGGAGATGCAGTTGAGGCAAGGGTGCATCCCACCATGATTCCATTTGACAATATTTTATCAAATGTCAACGGCACCCTGAATGCAATTGCCGTTTCAGCCGACGCAGTTGGTGATATTCTGCTTTATGGTCGAGGCGCCGGAATGATGCCGACAGCCAGCAGTGTTGTCAGCGATACAGTTGATCTCGCCCGAAACATTTTGTCAGGATCAACAAGAAGGATCCCACTCCTTTCGTATCAGATGGAAAATATCCGTAAAATCCCTGTTATGCCTGTTGATGAAATATTTACTCATTATTATATCCGGTTTTCCGCTTTGGACAAACCCGGTGTTCTCTCCAGGATATCCGGGATTTTGGGAAAAAATGAAATCAGTATAAAGTCAGTGCAGCAGAAAGGGCGAAAAACAAATGGTTCCGTTCCTCTTGTTATGTTTACACATCTTGCTAAAGAGGCTGATGTTTCAAAAGCATTATCGGAAATCAATTCGCTGGATGTTGTAAGTGACAGATCGGTATTAATAAGGATAGAGGATGAGAACAGTAAGGATTAATGACTATGAAATGAGGCGTATATGTATATTGTTTGCTCAGATTTAGAAGGTATTTTTGTTCCCGAGATATGGATAAATGTGGCTGAGAAAACCGGAATAGAAGAACTCAGACTGACCACACGTGATATTTCGGATTATGACGTTTTGATGAAAAAACGCCTTTCTATTCTGGATGAAAAAGGACTCAGGCTAAAGGATATTACGGATGTAATAGCAACAATGGAGCCGCTTGACGGTGCTTTGGAATTTCTTGACTGGCTAAGGTCACAACTCCAGCTCATTATTGTATCAGATACCTACGTTGAATTTGCAAAGCCTTTAATGAAAAAACTAAAATGGCCGACATTATTCTGTCATTCTTTATCCGTAGATAAAAAAGGAAAAATAACAGGGTATAACCTGCGACAAAAGGACGGCAAGCGAAAGACGGTTCTTTCCATGCAAAGCCTTCATTACAAAGCTATTGCCATAGGTGATTCTTATAATGATATTACAATGCTGAAAGAGGCGGATAGGGGAATACTTTTTCGTCCGCCTGACAATGTTAAAGATGAATTTCCACAATTTTCTGTGTCATACGGATACGAAGAATTAAAAAAACATATTTTGGAAACGCTGAAGAGAGATAATTAATGCTTACCCACAAAACAACAAATCGAGTGATTTACGGTGATACGGACAAGATGGGTTATGCCTATAATGCCAATTATTTGCGATGGTTTGAAATAGGCCGTTCAGAGATGTTCAGGTCAATGGGACTTTCTTACAAGACAATAGAAACCAGGGGATTTTTTTTACCGGTATCGGAAGTATATTGCAAGTTTTTAGCTCCAATTCAATACGATGATATGCTGGTTATAGAGACTTCGCTCGATACCGGTGTCAAGGGTGGAATGAAGTTTGATTACTGTATAAAAAGTGAAGACAGCACAAAGATACATGCAAAAGGATACACAAAACATGCCTTTGTGGATAAAAGCGGCAGAGTAGTTCGCCCCCCTGAATTTATAAAGGAATTAATTGATAAAAACAGCGATAATGAATAAACTGGAGCGGCCAAGGGCCTTGAAGAGCGTCCCTGCTGGACTTGAGGAGCGGCCTTCGGCCTCGAAGAACGTCCCTTCGGGACTTATTTTAAAGAAATTGCCTTAAGCGAAGCGCTCTTCAAGCGTAGTGCTTTTCAAGCGAAGCGGTCATTAAGCGAAGTGCTCCTCAAGCGAAACGGTCATTATTTACTATGAACATAGATATATCAAAATTTGAAAGATGCAAGATCCTTGTTGTGGGAGACTTAATGATCGATGAGTATTTATGGGGATCTGTAGATCGCATATCTCCTGAAGCACCTGTCCAGGTAGTTTCAGTTGAAAAGGAAGAATATACACTTGGCGGTTCCGGTAATGTTGTAAACAACCTTGTTGCCCTTGGCGCAAAGGTTTTAGCGGCAGGTGTTATCGGGACAGGACGCGAAGGAAAGCTTTTGCTTGAAAAATTCAAAAAAATCGGTGTTGATACAAGAGGCATAATTCAAGAACAGCAAAGACCTACTACCAGAAAAACGAGAATTATCGCAGCAAACCAGCATGTTCTTAGAATTGACCGGGAGACAAAAAAGGAAATTTCAGACCGGACTTTTCAGGCTATTGCTGAATTTACAGAAAAGATCATGCCGGAAATCGATATAGTTCTGATTTCCGATTACGGCAAAGGTATGGTTACGAAATCTATGCTGTCAGGATTGGTTGCCCTGGCAAAAAAGCATAAAAAATTTACTATTGCTGATCCAAAAGGGCTTGATTTTAAAAAATATTCAGGTGTTTCAATTATTACGCCAAACAGAAAAGAAGCAGCCCTTGCTCTGGGAGTTGAGATTATTAATGAATCATCTCTTTACAGGGCAGGTGTAAAAATACTTGAATCGGTTGAAATCGATAAACTTTTGATAACATGCGGCAAGGATGGCATGGTTTTATTTGAGAGAAATAAAAAGCCATACAAAATAGGTGCTGTAGCACGCCAGGTGTATGATGTTTCCGGTGCCGGCGATACCGTACTTTCAGTTCTCGGACTTGCAATAGCGTCAGGGCTGTCATTTAAGGAAGGAATTGAACTTGCCAATACTGCGGCAGGAATCGTTGTCGGTAAGGTTGGAACAGCAACTGTTTCAGAAAAAGAAATAATAGATGCTTTAAAACCGGCTCATGATGGAGTACCAGGAAAATATAAATTGTTAACAGAGCTTGAAGATTTCGTCCATGAACTGAAGAAAAAGAATAAAAGAGTGGTTTTAACAAACGGCTGTTTTGACATTTTGCATGCAGGTCATATTATGTTTTTTTCTGCTTCCAGGCAGGCAGGAGATGTTCTTATTGTTGCCCTGGATGATGATGATTCAGTTAAACGGCTGAAAGGCGAGGGGAGGCCGGTAATCAGTGAAAAGGAGCGTGTTCGTATAATCAGTGCACTTGATGTGGTTGATTATGTGGTTGTTTTTTCCACAGGACAGCTTGATAAACTGATAGAAATAATTAAGCCGGATATACTTACAAAGGGAACCAATTATAACTCAAAGGAAGTTTATGGGCGAAAGATTGTTGAGAAATTCGGAGGGCGGGTTGAGCTTATTCCTGTCAGTGAGAATATTTCATCAACACGTATTATAGAAAATATAAAAAATAGGTGAGCCTGTTTTAAAACGTTTCAGTTTGTTCAAGGTCAAGGAAGGCGAAAATTTTAACCGCAGGAATACATTGAGTATTTTGAGGATTAAAATTTGAGCCTAACGCTGAGATTGGCCAAAATGGGACGGTCTGAAGTTGGCTCAAGTGAATACCCTATGAAACTGCCAAATTTTACCGCCATACTGGAAGCGTTCATATTTGACCACAGGCGATGGATTATCGGAATATTTATAGTCCTTACCCTGTTTATGGCCTACTCCGCCACGGGCCTGCATATTGACGCAGGATTCAGAAAACACCTTCCCTTGAAGCATGAATACATGCAGACGTACATGGAATATCGCGAAGAATTCGGAGGGGCAAATCGGGTGCTGATTGCGCTTATGGCCAAATCGGGAGATA
>JASJGP010000451.1:0-2903 GCA_033791485.1 Desulfobacterales bacterium
GGACGGGACAGAGAGAACGGATGCAAAGCACCCCTTTATCATGAGAACGCACGGGTATGCACAGATCTTCGGCCCGGGCCGCGCTGATGGTCCGTTCCCAGAACATTATGAGCCTCTGGAATGTCCGGTTGAAAAGAATCTGATGAGTAAACAGAGGGTCAACCCGGTAGTACCCATTTATACAACGAAAGCAGACGCTTTTGCCACTTGCGATCCCAAGTATCCTTTTGTCGGCACAACTTACAGGGTATCAGAGCATTGGCAGACAGGTCTTATGACTCGTCCTCAGCCGTGGCTCCTTGAGCTCCAGCCACAGGTTTTTGTGGAAATGAGCGAGGAACTTGCCAAGCTGAAAGGGATTAAAAGCGGGGAACGGGTTTTGGCTGTTTCCGCTCGTGGATCTCTCAAGTGTTCGGCTGTTGTTACCAAACGATTTAAGCCTTTCAATATTGCCGGTAACACAGTACATCAGGTCGGCTTTCCATGGAATTTCGGATGGCGCTGGCCTGAAAGTGGAGAAGAGGAGAGCGCAAACCTCCTTACACCATCAACCGGTGATCCAAACACAAGGATACCTGAAACCAAGGCCTTTATGGTCAATATAAAAAAGATATAGAGGGAGGTGATCTGATATGAGTAAGTCATTTTTTATTGATACAACACTGTGTACGGCTTGCAGGGCTTGCCAGGTGGCATGCAAACAATGGCACGATCTTCCTGCAGAAGAAACTAAAAACCGTGGAACTTACGAAAACCCCGCAGATCTCTCCTTTGATACCTATAAACTGGTGAGAATGCGTGAAGCGGTGGTAGGCGGTAAGCTGAAATGGCTTTTCTTTCCTGAACAGTGCAGGCATTGTGTTGAGGCGCCGTGTCTAGATACAGCAGGAGACGCGTCAGCCATTTACAAAGATGCGGCAACCGGAGCGATTATTTTCACAGCCAATACAAAGGGCTTGAATGTTGATGAAATCATCGAGTCCTGTCCTTATAACATTCCTCGAAAAGGACCGGATGGCACTCTGGCAAAGTGTGACATGTGCCTTGACCGGGTTCATAACGGCCTTTTGCCGGCATGTGTTAAAACATGCCCCACAGGTGCTATGAATTTCGGTGAGCGCTCTGAAATGGTTGCTCTTGCTAAAAGTCGCCTTTCAACAGTTAAAAAAGCAAATCCAAAGGCTGCGCTTTTAGACCCCGATGACGTGAATGTCATTTATCTTGTAACCGATAAACCGAGCCTGTATCATGAATTTGCCGTTGCTGCAAACACGGCATTCGATATTACAAGGCAGGTTGCGCTGCGAAAGATGTTTAAACCTCTGACAAACATTGTTTCACGCCTCCTTTAATAAGGGTATTGCAGCGTATTAAGGGAAAGGGGGGAAGATTTATTTCTTCTCCCCTTTTTCTATTTTTTGTGATAGGGTGGGCGAAAAAAATTTCCGGCCACTAAGGTACAAAAACACGAAAAGAGAATATAAATATTTTTTTGTGCCTTTGTGTCTTGGTGGCAAATAAATTTCGTATCGATTCATCAGTGTAAGGAGATTACATGGCAGAAAATATAGCTCTGACTTCAGAACATATAAAAGAAGCCGCAAAAGCATTAAAGAGTATAAGACCTGTATATAAGAATATGCTCGATATTTATGAGCAGATTTTCATTGCCCAGGAAGATTCCAAAAGCCACATACATATAGAACCTATTCAAATTCCTGACGATATTATTTCAGCTAAGGCTAAAGATAATTTTCCCTTAATCAATATATCGGATTTCGTTATTGATACAAAAGCTTCCAGGGATCTGCTGATACAAATATGTAATATTGTCAAAGAGATGAAAGGAGATATGGCTGTTTCAGCTCAAGCTGTTTTAGAAGGGATTGAAACAGGAAAAATAGATCCTGATTCGCTTTTATACAGTCTTTTTGAAGGAGGAGCTTCCTTTTTTGAAAAGACGGCCACCAGGCTTAAAATCGATAAAAATGCTCTGGCGTTTATCACTTACAGCAGTATAAAGCCTTCCTTGAATATCTGTGCACAACAACTTGCGACTTATCTGGATAAGGAAAGTACATGGGAAAAAGGTTATTGTCCTATTTGCGGGAGCTTGCCTGGACTTTCAATGTTTATAGGAGAAGGAGAGCGTTTTTTGGTTTGCAGTTTTTGCTGGCATCAATGGTCTTCCAAACGGCTGTATTGTCCTTTTTGTGATAATACTGACAGTAAAACACTGAATTATTTTTTTACAGAAAAAGAGAAAGAGTACAGGGTCGATCTTTGTGACAGCTGTAAAAAGTACATAAAAACAATAGATACAAGAGAAACAGAGCGTTACATTTACCCGCCCCTTGAAGCGGCCTCCACACTGCACCTTGATATCAAAGCACAGGTAAAGGGCTTTGAAAGCGGTGTGGCGCTTGGTTTGAAAACATAGCAAAACAGGGCAAAAACACCATCCACAACAATCAGCCTTTGGGTGTTTGCTACACACCGCGGCGGATCATACCTGTCATCATAGGTGATCACCTTTATTTTTCGACCATAAATTGTACCTTCTTTGTTAAGGCAAAAAAAAATCAGGAAAGTTCGGGTTTAAATGAAAAAGTTTTCAGTATATCTTTTTATATGGCTGCTTATATTAAGCGCTGCTTTTAGCCCGTCTGAAACGATTGCAGAAGGCATGGAAGACCTCCTCTCGCCGGTTTCAGAAAAACCCGCCAGTGAAATTGTTAAAGTGCGAACAGCCTGGTCGCTGGACAGGGTGCATCCTTCAAGTCATGTTATACTTGCCGTTATTTTTGATATTGCAAAAGGTTTTCATATTAACGCAGACAAAAACCAGATTATTCCTGATAAGGATTTAATTCTATTCCCCACGAAAGTTCAGGTTATAGAAC
>JASJGP010000452.1:0-5905 GCA_033791485.1 Desulfobacterales bacterium
CAATACGAATCGAAAGATTGCCTTCCGAAATCTGGCGCGCAGCCCGTGTCAGTTTCAACAGGGGCCTTGTCAGGGAAACAGAAACAATAATTGCTCCAATCACGGCGATTGAAAAACCGAAAACAATCCAGATGATAAGATTTCGCTGCATCTCTGCCACAGCCTGGTAAGCGTCTTTTTCATTTTTCTCGACAATCACTCCCATGTTTAAGATGCTGGGAATACCGTATGCACCCAACATTTTCTCGCCTGAGGGCCGATGATATGGCTGGACGCCAATTGTGCGGATATTCGAAGCCAGCAATTCCTTCACTATTTTCACAAGCCGGTTCTCACTGAGATCCGGCATGTCGGAGGCAAAAATCTTTCGCCCCTGCGGATTAATTAGTGTTATGGGAATTTTTTCAGCAGATTGATTGTTTTCAATACGTTTTCTAAGGCGATCAAGATTTATTCTGGCGGCAAGGGTTGCGCTGCGGCCAAAGGTCCTTTTTTCAAGTTCCAGGATCAGTGTAATTAACCATGCATCTGCTTCGGCCAGATATGTTAAATCGCCTACATAGATTTCTTTTTCCTTTTTTAATGCGGCAATCTGTTTGGGTGTTAATTTCAGGAATTGCTTCGAATCGACAGATATTTTTCTAAGTTTATTTGAAAATTCATCTTGAGTAACAAGAAGTGGGGTCGAAGCGCCTTGAACAGAAATTTGAAGCGCTACGATATCGCTTATATTTTTAATTCCTTCGGTCAGAAGAGAAAGCTTTGCATTAACACCCAGGTCTTCACTTTCAACAGCTTTTTTTATTAACCTGAGAGGAGCCAGCCAGGAATATTTATAAAAGTCCTCAATTTCCTGTGTTACCTTTTTAGCCGTTACGATAAGTTTGTCATTGGCAGAACTTTTTAACTCATCCCTGGTTATCTTAATCAGGCTCCTTCCGGCAATTCCCAAGGGAATCAATGCAAGAATAATAGAAAAAACAAGCAATTTGGTTCGCAGGCTCATGTTTTTTACCTGTTTGTCTTTGACCCGAGGCAGGTCGTTGTTTATATCTGTTCTGCTTAACTATGATGTATTCGTAAAAAATTGAATCCACCAGGTTTTAGGTGTTAAGTTTTATGTTTTAGGTTAATGATATTATCTGTTTTAACAGAGACTTAAAACTTAATTCCTAAAACTTAAAACGTTTCGCAAAAAGTGGTTTTTACTTTTTACGAAACACCCAACTATAATAAATCGGAAAAGCCGTTCGCTTCGCTTGATAAAAACTACGTTCAGTGATTATCCGGATGATATCGAACGCTGTTTCTTCCTTCCTTTTTAGCCCGATAGAGCGCCTGGTCGGCCGCAGATACAAGTTCAACCGGAGACCTATGCACCAAATTGTTATACAAGGCAATGCCGATGCTTATAGATATCGAAAAATCTGATGAATTATATTTAAATCTATGACTGGAAACCTTTTTTCTTAATCTCTCACAAACAGCCATAGCATTTTTTAAAGGTGTATCCGGCAGTATAACGGCAAATTCCTCACCTCCGTATCTGCAGATGAGGTCTCCCTGGCGAAAATGTTCATCAAACATCCTGCCAATAGTAGAAAGTGTCATATCGCCGGCAAGATGCCCGTATGTATCGTTGATATCTTTGAACTTGTCCAGGTCGATCATGCAAAATCCCAGATTTCGTTTATATCTTTTCGCACGTGCAAGTTCCCGCTCCAGAGCTTCAATGAAGTAGCGGCGGTTATATAGGCCCGTTAATTCGTCTCTGGTTGACATTTCAGCCATCTGTATCTGAGCTTGTTTCATTTCTCTTTCCAGGCTTGACCTTTCAGCCAATTTTCCCTGGGCAAGCTTTCTTTCTTTTTTCAGGCTAAATTTTTCAACTGTATTGGTTATACTTCGGAAAAGGGATTTTTTGCTGATTTTGTTTTTAGGCAGATAATCATATGCCCCCGCATCAATGACCTCGGAAGCGATCGTTTTATTTCCCTGTTCTGCAATAATTACTACCGGGATTTCAAGTTTACTATCGCTTAATGACTTCATGATATCGAGTCCGCTGCCGTCAGGAAGAAAATATTCGGACAAAATCAAATCAACAGGACGATCCTTCAACAGGGTGATGGCTCCTTTTATATTTTTTACGCGGGTCAAATCGAGTTGTATAAAGGTTTTTAAACAATTAGATATTTTCTTAAAGTCAGCGTCAGATTCTTCCACAGACATTATTGATATTTTTTTATCAAGGCCCTCTGTCGAGTTGTCGCTGTTATCCGGTTCTATATTATCCTGAGGGATTGTCTGGATCCTCTTAATTATTTCAAAAATCTTTTGCCCGGCATCTTCTATGCCCTGCATGTATTTTTGAAGTTTATTGGGAATTTTCCTTTCAAGCCGCATCAACTCAACATTATCCATGAGTGTTGTCAGTGGCTGGTTCAATTCATGGGCGGTTGCTCCGGACAAAAGAAGCAACACCTTGAGTCTTTCCTCTTCAATGACTGATTTCTGTTGATTTATAATTTTCTGATTGGCCTTTTTCAGCTCTTCAACAGTTCGTTTAAGATTGGCACTTGTTTCTTCCAAAGCCTCTTTCACCTGATGTCGTCCCACAGCATAACGTATTGCGCGCACGAGAGATTTGCTGTCTGTCTGGCCCTTTATCAGGTAGTCTTCCGCCCCTGCATTCACAGCATTGACACCAAGAGTTTCATCGTCCTGACCTGTAAACACAATGATGGGAATATCCGAAGCCTGGGCATACACTTTATTTAAAGTTTTAATCCCACTGCTGTCAGGAAGTCCAAGATCAAGCAGAATAATGACAAAATGTTCATCTTCCAGGTATTCAAGTCCCGAAGAAAGACTATTGGCATGAACCAGGTCAAATGAAATATCTCTGACTTTATTCAGCATTTGGCGTATCAGCTGAGCAATATAGGGGTCATCTTCGATCAACAAAGCTCTTACAGGCTTAATTTTCATACCCTCTCCAGTTTATTTTGTATGATTAAATTGAGATCTGCGAAAGTTATCATTTTGCAAAAGTCTCAATTTATAAAGCCATGGTATACCCGACATAAAACAACGGTTTTCTATTAGCAAATAGCTATAGCACATAAATTGCCTTAAGTTCAAGAAAACATTCAACATGCAGCAGGGTAAACGCATTTGGAAAAATAAAATCGGAATAAATCAGTTTAAAAGGAGGGCTCATCAAGTGTTTGGTAGAATATCTATCCAGTAATAATTATTCCTTTGACTCACTGCTGTTTTAATATTATATTGCCCGCACTTTTGCAGCCACAAAATAAACAGAAAACTTTCTCCAAAGGAAAATAATGGTTCAAATTAGATGTAAAAAATGCGGCAGGGAAGTAAACAGCAAAGATAAATACTGTCCGGTTTGTGGTAATTTAATTAAAAAAAATGTTCTTGCAAGAGCTGTCCTTTTTATAATTGCAGTGTTGATTGTTTTTTATGTTTATCCAAAACTGATAAACAAAACGGACAAAACTACGCAGGTACAATATTCCGACCCGGCTGTTTCGATAACAGCTTCCCGGCTGTATAACATATATGAGCAGAATGAACCTGTTGCAGATAAAAAGTTTAAAGGAAAAGTCGTTTCGGTAAGCGGCGAGATAGGCAGTATTGGAAAAGATATGATTGGAAAATTTAATATCTGCTTGAAAACACAGAACAGCCTCTGCGGCATCCAATGCTTTTTTGATAAAGCACATAAAAAAAAAGTTTTTGCTCAGGAAAAGGGAGCGCATATAACCATAACAGGAAGATGTGACGGTAAGACAGGAAGGGTTATTCTTAGAAAATGTGTATTTTGACTCTGTTTGTTCCTTATTTTTCTTTACCTGCACCCTGCCCCAACTGAACAAATATGCCGGGTAAGCCTGTGTCAGACTCAAAAATAGATATATCGCCATTGAACAGTATAAAAGATTCAGTAAAATATCTCTTTTCTCCTTTTCGATTTAAAGGTCTTACGCTTAAAAATAGAATCGTATTACCCGCCCTTGCGTCCTTTATGTTAGACGATGACGGTTCCATCACTGACAAGACCGTTAATCATTACCGGCTCAGGGCTGCCGGTGGTCCCGCCATGGTTATTACGGAAGCCTGCGCTGTTTCGCCGGAAGGGATTGTATCCAGCCACCAGGCCTGTATTTACGACGATCGTTTTATAAAAGGGCTTTCGAAAATTGCCCGTGTAATCAAATCCCAGGATGCGATTCCCGCCATTCAGTTGCAGCATGCAGGCAGACAGACCTCAATCAGGGTAATAAAACAAAAACCTTATGCCCCATCACCATTACGCTGCCCGACGATAATGGGAGATGTGGAACCACTGACAATTGACGGTATTCGTTTATTGATTACAAAATTTGGCGATGCTGCAGTTCGGGCACGGGAAGCCGGATTTGAGCTTATTGAAGTACATGGAGCTCACGGTTACCTGATCAATCAGTTTCTTTCCGGATTTTCAAACATCAGGGAAGACGAATATGGCGGGGATACGGACGGAAGGACACGGTTCGCCAGAAACGTTGTCCAGGAGATAAGGAAACGAATGGGTAATGATTTCCCCCTATCTTTTAAAATAAGCGCCCAGGAATTTATACCCGGCGGCCTTGCTGTGGAAGAGAGTATCCGGATTATAGAAATTCTGGTCAATGCTGGCATTGATATTGTTCAGGTTTCTGCTGGTAATGATGCCACCCCTGAATGGATCTGTCAGCCCGGTTTTATGAAAAAAGCCTGTCTTGCTGATTCTGCTGAAAAAATCAGGAAAGCTGTGGACATTCCAGTAATGACTGTCGGCAGGATCAACGATCCATTTATTGCCAATGAAATTATAAAAACCCAAAAGGCAGACCTGGTTTGCATGGGCAGGGGGCTGATGGCTGACCCCAAAATGCCCCAAAAAGCGAAGCAGGGTCAATTTGATGACATCAGACCCTGCATTGCCTGCAATACATGCATGGAATCAATCTTTAAAAAAGGTCATATTCAATGCCTGGTAAACCCCGCACTTGGCAGGGAAAAAGAAATGGAAATCCTTCCTGCGAAAACACCAAAAAAAATTATGGTAATCGGTGGCGGCCCGGGAGGACTGAATGCAGCATGGGTTATGGCAAAAAGGGGGCATAATGTTCACCTTTTTGAAAGAGATTCCCAACTGGGCGGACAGTTTAAACTTGGTGGTGTGGTGACTTTTAAGAAAGAAATACTAAATTTTATCGGGTTTCTGGAAAGACAAGTCGAAAGATTCAAGGTCCAATGCCACCTTAACAGTAAAGTTACACCTGACACCATCAAACAGATTAAGCCGGATGTAGTATTATTAGCTACCGGAGCTAATCCCACTTTCCCATCAGTTGAAGGGATTGAAAATAAAATTGTTTTCACCATTGATGATATTTTATGCAGTGACAAATCGATTCCCCAAAAAACCGTTGTCATCGGCGGAGGCGCCGCCGGTTGCGAAATAGCATTTCATCTCTGTGAACAGGGATCTTCAGTGGAAATTGTGGAAATACTTCCTGAAATCGGAGGCGGTCTTGAAACAATGACGAAAAAAATCCTGCTGAAAGAATTTAAAGAAAATAATGTACGGATTATTACCGAATCGAAGTTGTTCAAGGTTAAGAACAATGGAATTGTGGTAATCGATAAAAACAAAAATAAAATCTTTATTGAAACTCAAAGAGTGGTTATTGCAATCGGATATCAATCCGACAACAGGCTTTACGATCAAATCAAATCTTCTGGATATGAAATCCATCGAATAGGAGACTGTCTTGAAGCAAGGAGTGCCAAAGAAGCTATCTATGAAGGAATGGTTTTAGGCTGCTCCATTTAACCCGACCTCACCTGCAAA
>JASJGP010000453.1:0-3714 GCA_033791485.1 Desulfobacterales bacterium
CATGTGAGTTTGACTACTCGGGCACACAGGCATGCAAGGCTTTAAAGGAAGAGGGGTTCGAAGTTGTACTTGTAAACAGTAATCCTGCAACCATCATGACCGATCCGGAGATGACCGACAAAACCTACATCGAGCCGGTAACACCTGAGGCTGTTGCAATGATTATTGAAAGGGAGCGGCCTGATGCGCTTTTGCCGACATTAGGCGGACAAACAGGCTTAAATACCGCTATAGAAGTTGCCGAAATAGGAGTCCTCGATATATTCGGTGTTGAAATGATAGGCGCATCTGTGGAAGCTATCAAAAAGGCTGAAGACAGGGACCTTTTCCGAAAAGCGATGAAAAAAATAGGTCTTCGCATCCCCACAAGCGGTATTGCAACGGATATGGATAAGGCCAGGGACATTGCAGATAAAATAGGTTTTCCGATCATTATACGTCCTTCTTTTACCCTGGGCGGAACCGGTGGCGGTGTGGCCTATAATCCGGAAGAACTTGAAAAACTGGCAAAATCCGGTATAGATGCGAGTCTTATCAGCCAGGTCATGCTTGAGGAATCGGTTTTAGGCTGGAAAGAGTATGAACTTGAGGTGATGCGCGATAGAAATGACAATGTTGTGATTGTCTGTTCCATTGAAAACATGGACCCCATGGGGATACATACAGGAGACAGCATTACGGTTGCTCCAATTCAGACCTTGAGTGACAAAGAATACCAGGTAATGCGGGATGCATCCATTGCAATACTCCGTGAGATCGGTGTTGATACCGGGGGCTCAAATGTTCAGTTTGCCGTTAATCCGAAAAACGGCGAGATGATCGTAGTTGAAATGAATCCAAGAGTATCTCGCAGCAGCGCTCTTGCCTCCAAAGCGACCGGTTTTCCGATTGCCAAGATCGCGGCCAAGCTGGCTGTGGGATATACCCTTGACGAAATTGCAAACGATATTACCGGAGAAACCTTTGCATCCTTTGAACCGGCCCTTGACTACTGTGTTGTAAAAATACCACGCTGGACATTTGAAAAATTTCCCGAAACCCGGGATTTTATTACCACGTCCATGAAATCTGTGGGTGAGACCATGGCTATAGGCAGGACGTTTAAAGAGGCTCTTCAAAAAGGTTTAAGATCCCTTGAAATCGGCAGATTTGGGTTAGGTGCTGACGGAAAGGACGAAAGCCTGCCGACAAATTTCGAAATTGAGCAGAATCTGGCAACACCGAATTCCCAGAGAATTTTTTACCTGCGATATGCATTGCAGGCGAAAATGTCGATTCAGTCCATTTATGAATTAACAAGTATTGATCCGTGGTTTTTATACCAGCTTCAGCAGATTGTGGATCTTGAACAAAAAATTGCCGGGACTGATAACGAAATTTCCGATTCGCTCTTAACGCAGGCAAAATCGTGGGGATTTTCAGATATTCAAATTGCCCACTTAACCGGCACAACAGAAGATGCTGTTAAAGAAAAACGAAAAGATTTGAATTTACGTCCGGTTTATAAACTGGTTGATACCTGTGCAGCCGAATTTAAGGCTGCCACACCTTACTACTATTCCACATACGAGTCTGAATGCGAGGCAAGAGTTTCAGATAATAAAAAAGTGATGATTTTAGGCGGCGGCCCGAACAGAATCGGCCAGGGAATCGAATTTGATTACTGCTGCGTCCATGCTTCATTTGCTCTTGCTGAAGAAGGGATTGAAAGTATTATGGTCAACAGCAATCCCGAAACCGTAAGTACTGATTATGACACATCCGATAAGCTTTATTTTGAGCCGCTGACTAAAGAAGATGTACTTCACATTGTTGAAACGGAAAAGCCCATGGGGGTTATTGTACAATTCGGCGGACAGACTCCCCTTAACCTTTCCACCGTACTGTTTGAGGCAGGAGTACCAATTTTAGGCACTCAGCCGGAGAGTATCGATTGCGCAGAGGATAGAGAACTTTTCCAGGCAATGTTAAAAAAACTGGGCCTGGTCCAGCCGGATAACCAAACGGCCACATCTGTGAATGAAGCCGTGGTCGTGGCTGAAGCAATCGGGTACCCTGTTATTGTTCGGCCTTCATACGTCCTGGGCGGAAGGGCCATGAAAATCGTCTATGATCAAAAAGATCTGAAGAATTTCACAAAAATTGCTATTGCCGCATCACCGGAGCATCCGGTACTTATCGACAAGTTTCTTGAGGATGCCGTTGAAGTTGATGTGGATGCCATTTCAGACGGCTCGACAACCACCATCTGCGGTATCATGGAGCATATTGAAGCGGCAGGTGTTCATTCAGGGGATTCTGCCTGCGTACTTCCTCCATACAGCATAAATGCTTCTATGGTTGATAAAATTGTCAAGGCAACAAAATCCATGGCAGCGGAATTGAATGTTGTCGGCCTTATGAATGTGCAGTATGCTATTAAAGATAAACAGTTATATGTCCTGGAAGTCAATCCCAGGGCGTCCAGAACAATTCCATTCGTAAGCAAGGCAACCGGAGTCTCTTTTGCAAAACTAGCCACAAAGGTTATGCTGGGTAAAAGCTTAGAAGATCTTGACATGACCGAACAAAAGATCCCGCTGCATGTTTCGGTTAAAGAAGCGGTTCTTCCCTTTAACAGGTTGCCTGATGTTGATACTCTCCTTGGTCCGGAAATGAAGTCAACAGGAGAAGTTATGGGACTAGATTTCGATTTCGGGTCTGCATATGCCAAGGCACAGCTTGGCGCAGGGCAAAATCTTCCTCCTTCCGGAACTGTGTTTATCAGTGTGCAGGAAAATGATAAACCGGCAGCCCTTGAAGTAGCGTCGCAATTTTACGACATTGGCTTTAAAATTATTTCGACTAAAGGAACCTCCTCATTTTTGATTCATAACGGCATACCGAATAAAAAGATAAACAAAGTTTCCTCAGGCAGACCCCATGTTATTGATGCCATCAAAAACGGAGAAATTCAGCTCATTATCAATACCGGGTCAGGAGATAAATCACGGCGTGACGGGTACATGATAAGACGTGCCGCCATTAAGTTCAATATTCCCTATGCAACGACCATTGCGGGCGCAATAGCTATATCAAAAGGGATTCGGGCGCTTAAAGAAAAAAAGCTTTCAGTAAAAACATTGCAGGAGTATTACTGATAAAGAGGAGCGGCACTGTGTGCCTTGAGGAGCGTCCCTCCTGGACTTGAGGCGCAGCCCGTCGGGCTTTAAAGAGCGGCCTTGAGTGTTTGCCTCAAGTGAAGCGCTCCATAACTCAATATTTAGAGGTAAAATGGATTCAGAACCTAAAACACACATGCGACAAATTGCAGAGGCAGGTGAAAAGCCCCGTGAAGCATGCGGAATTTTCGGTATTCACGGGCACCAGGAAGCAGCAAAGCTGACATATTTTGGGCTGTATGCTCTCCAGCACAGGGGGCAAGAGAGTGCCGGCATTGCTGTTGTAAACAACAAAAGAATCAACGCTCATAAGGGCATGGGTCTTGTGTCTGAAGTGTTTGATATAACCCACTTTGATCAGTTACAGGGGAAAAGCGCCATAGGGCACGTAAGATATTCTACAACCGGCAGTTCCATCCTCACCAATGCCCAGCCATTTGTGGTTAATCACAGAAACAAGTCATATGCCGTTGCCCATAATGGAAACATTGTAAATGCACACACATTGAAAAATGAGCTCGAAGAGGCAGGTTCAATTTTTCAAACAACCATG
>JASJGP010000454.1:0-8766 GCA_033791485.1 Desulfobacterales bacterium
AATAAACGTTGAAGACCTTTAAATTGAAGATTTTCGACTGAAGATTGATGATTTTAACCGTTTTGTAAAGGTCTCACTCTAAAAAATCAGTCGATACAGATAATCAAAGGGAATTATAAATGGCGGGAACATTGAAAATAAAGCTTGTCAAGAGCATGATAGGAAGACCTGAAAAGCACCGAAGGGTATTGCGAGGTATGGGGCTGAAAAAGCTTAATAGAATTGTCGAGCTTCAGGATAAACCATCTATCCGCGGGATGATAAACAAAGTATCGCATCTGGTGAAAGTTGAGGAGAATATTGATGAAGCTTAATGAATTATCGCCTGCAAGCGGATCACATAAATTAAAAAAACGCCTGGGACGTGGTGTTGGGTCTGGCACAGGCAAGACAGCAGGCAGAGGAACAAAGGGACATAACAGCCGTTCCGGCGGAGGTGTGAGACCTGGTTTTGAGGGCGGGCAGATGCCTATCCATCGCCGTTTGCCAAAACGCGGGTTCGCAAATATTTTCAGAAAGAAAATAATAGAAATAAATATTCGTGACCTGTCAAGATTTGAAAGCGGGAGCACGGTTGATGAAGCAGCACTAATACGGATGGGACTTGTTAAAGGAAAAAGAGACGGAATAAAACTCCTTGGCCTGGGTGAGATAAATTATCCGCTTCAAATTAAGATAAACAGGGTCAGTGAGAATGCCAGGAAAAAGATTGAATCGGCTGGCGGAAGCATAGAGGTTGTATAAATGATTGGCGGCGGGTTTGGTAACATATTCAAAATTCCCGAGCTGAAAAAAAGGATTTTTTTCACTCTTGCGTTTTTGATTATATACCGTGTGGGAGTGCATGTGCCGGTTCCCGGTATAGATGCTGCTGCACTTGCTGAAATATTTGACAGAGCCAAAGGGACGATACTCGGAATTTTTAATATGTTTTCCGGAGGTGCGTTAGAGCGGTTATCAGTTTTTGCTTTAGGGATAATGCCTTATATTAGTGCATCGATTATATTGCAGCTTATGACTGTGGTTGTGCCGCATCTTGAGCGATTAAAGAAAGAGGGCGAACAGGGGCGAAAAAAGATTACCCAATATACTCGATACGGAACTGTTGTTTTAAGTATCATACAGGGCTTTGGAATAAGCGTCGGTCTTGAAAGAATGGGGGCTGTTATCGAACCAGGATGGTCTTTCAGAATGATGACGGTTATTACCCTTACTGCCGGAACTGCATTTATCATGTGGCTTGGAGAACAGATTACTGAACGCGGTATCGGCAACGGTATTTCTCTTATTATATTCGCCGGCATTGTGGCCAGTATGCCCACAGCGATTGCAAATACATTTCGTCTTGTTTCAACAGGAGCGATGGGAATATTTCCTGTGCTGGTTTTGTCTGTTCTAATGGTTCTTGTTGTGGCTGTGATTATATTTGTCGAACAGGCTCAGCGCAGAATACCCGTTCAATATGCCAAAAGGATTATCGGCAGAAAAATGTATGGCGGACAGAGTACGCATCTTCCACTTAAGATTAATACATCAGGCGTAATACCGCCGATTTTCGCTTCATCAATTATGATGTTTCCGGCAACTGTTGCCAGCTTTATAACAATTGCCTGGATGCAGAATATTGTTTCTTCAATAACACCGGGTAATGTTGTATATGAACTGTGTTATGTGGGGATGATATTCTTTTTCTGTTATTTTTATACTGCCGTTACATTTAACCCGGTTGACGTGGCGGATAATATGAAAAAACAGGGCGGTTATATTCCGGGTATTCGCCCGGGTAAACGTACCGCAGATTATATTGACAGGGTGTTAACACGTATTACTCTTGGTGGGGCTGTATATGTTTCAGCAGTATGCGTTCTGCCATCCATCTTAATTACAAAATTCAATGTTCCTTTTTATTTTGGTGGTACCGCACTTTTGATTGTTGTAGGTGTGGCAATTGATACGATTGCACAAATGGAATCGCACATGTTAAGCCGCCATTACGAGGGCTTTTTGAAAAAAGGCGGAGCAAAAATGAAGGGACGATTTTAATATGGTGGTTTTAAAATCACCTAAAGAAGTTGAAAAGATACACGCGAGCAATCAAATTGTTGCAAAGATTCTTTCTGTACTTGAATCAGAGGTCAAACCGGGAGTTAACACGCTTTATTTAAACAACCTTGCAGAAGAACTGACAAGGAAGAACGAAGCAAATCCGGCATTTAAAGGTTACAGGGGTTTCCCATATTCACTTTGCGCTTCGGTTAATGAAGCAGTTGTTCACGGATTTCCTTCTAAAAAGGCGCTTAAAGAGGGCGACATTTTAAGCATGGATTTTGGAGTTCTTTATGGCGGCTATTATGGAGACTCTGCGTTGACTGTGGGTGTTGGGAAGATATCAGAATCTGCCCGCCGGCTTATGAATATTACGGAACAGGCGCTGTATAAAGGGATTGAAAAAGCAGTTGTAAATGGTCGGCTTTCAGATATTTCCAATGCGGTTCAAAAACATGTAGAAGATGCCGGGTTCTCCGTTGTTCGCATATTTGTAGGCCATGGTATTGGCAGCAACCTTCATGAAGATCCCCAGATACCAAATTTTGGGAAACCGGGCATGGGAATACTTTTAAAACCGGGGATGACGATAGCTATTGAACCCATGGTAAATGAAAAAGGATATGATGTTGAGATACTTGAAGACGGGTGGACAGCGGTAACAAAAGATGGTGGCTTATCCGCACATTTTGAACATACCATAGCAATTACAAATGATGGCCCTGCTATTTTAAGTGCAAGAGACGGGAGTAGATGATGGCTAAAGAGGAATTGATAAAAACAGAAGGAACTGTCCTCGAGACTTTGCCTAATGCAATGTTCAAGGTGGAATTGGAAAACAAGCACCAGGTCCTTGCACACATTTCAGGGAAGATGCGGATGCATTTTATCAAAATCTTACCTGGAGACAAAGTTTCGGTTGAGCTTTCACCATATGATCTTAGCAGAGGCAGGATAACTTACAGGGCGAAATAGTACCTGCCGGTTTTAGATTCGCTCCATCGGGTCAAGGAAAAAGGAGTTTCAGATGAAAGTCAGGTCATCGGTTAAAAAAATGTGCAGAAAATGTAAGATAGTGCGCAGAAAAGGGGTTGTAAGGGTAATCTGCGAAAATAAAAGGCATAAACAGAGGCAGGGATAAAAGGGGGATAAGCTTTGGCAAGAATTTCGGGTGTAGATTTACCCAAGCGTAAGCGAGTTGAGATTGGATTGACATATATTTACGGGATAGGCAGGTCCAGATCAAATGTAATACTGAAACAGCTAAAGATTAATCCGGATACAAATACTGATGAGCTGTCCGAATCGGAGATTAATAGTATCCGCAAAGTAATAGACAGTGAATTTAAAGTAGAAGGTGAACTCCGCACGGAAATATCCATGAATATAAAAAGATTGATGGATCTTGGAGCATACCGTGGACTTCGTCATAGAAGATCTCTGCCGGTTCGTGGCCAGAGGACAAGTACCAACGCACGAACGCGCAAAGGACCCAAAAGGTCAGCTGTAAAGAAGAGAGGCGGGATAAAGAAAAAATAAATTTGATAAATTCGGCTTTTTACGAATTCATCAATTAAACAATACAATCATTACCGGATAAGATATAGGAACTTTATACATGGCAAGAAAAATCCGTACCAAAAAAAAAGAAAAAAAGAATATAGCCAGTGGCGTAGTACACATACAGGCTACTTTTAATAATACAATAGTTACAATTACGGACCCTGCCGGCAATGTCGTGGCATGGTCAAGCTCCGGTGTTCAGGGCTTTAAGGGGTCACGCAAAAGTACACCTTTTGCAGCCCAGCTTGCGGCAGAAGATGCCGCAAAAAAGGCAATGGAACATGGGATGAGAAATGTTGAGGTGTATGTAAAAGGACCAGGGCCGGGCAGAGAATCGGCACTTCGTTCGCTGCAGGCAACCGGGTTCAAAGTTGTCATTATTAAAGACGTAACACCTATTCCGCATAATGGTTGCAGGCCGCCTAAAAGGCGCAGAGTATGATTGGTTGACTGGTGAAGTGGTTAAATGGTTGAGTTGTTAAAACAACTTATAACAATTTAACTCTTCAACTATTTAGCTGTTTTAGATAAAAAAGGAGGAAGGACTTGGCAAGATATACAGGCTCGGTATGCCGCTTATGCAGGCGTGAAAATATAAAAATGTATCTTAAGGGAGATCGCTGTTATTCTGACAAGTGTGCTTTTGATCGACGGGGATATCCGCCGGGACAACATGGCCAGCGTCGTGGAAGAAAGACATCTGATTATGGTATTCAGCTTAGAGAAAAGCAGAAGGTAAAACGTATTTACGGCCTGTCGGAAAAGCAGTTTCACCTGTTTTTTGAAAGGGCGGAACGTAAAAAGGGTATAACAGGAACAAATCTTCTTATGATGCTTGAAAGGCGGTTTGACAATGTAGTATATCGCTTGGGTTTCGTTAATTCACGCACCCAGGGGCGCCATTTTGTTAAGCACAATCATTTTCAGATAAATGGCAAGAAGGTTAATATTCCGTCATATCTTGTAAAAGAAGGTGATGTTATTGAAATACGGGAGAAAAGCCGGAAAATGCAGGCCATTACTGATGCTCTTGATGCTGTTGTACGAAGAGGTATTCCACAATGGCTCGAGCTGGAAAAAGATAACATGAAAGGAATAGTCAATACTTCTCCTGAACGGGAAGATATTACAATGCCCATGCAGGAACAGCTTATAGTAGAGCTCTACTCCAAATAATGTAATCGTGCCACAGGCACTGCATCTGCGCGCGCTCAGAGCAGCCAGCATAGTAGACTATATAGCTGGCTGCTCTGACCACGTACAGCTACAGCACCTGTGAACGATTACAAAACTGAGATATTAAATAATATCTCAGGCAAACCGTTAAAAAACTGGAGATAATAAATGCCATCAAATGAACTGATGTACATTAACTGGCAAGAGATGATAAAGCCGGAAAAGGTTCAGGTAAACAGTAAACCATCATATGGTAAATTTGTTTGCGAACCTCTTGAAAGAGGATTTGGGATAACAATCGGAAATGCTTTAAGACGAATAATTCTTTCTTCTCTTTACGGAGCTGCAATAGTATCTGTAAAGCTTGACACTGTCATGCATGAATTCAGCGTAATTGAGGGGGTGCTTGAAGACGTATCTGAAATAATACTTAATTTAAAGGAAGTTCGCTTAAGGCTTTCCGATAATGAGCCGAGGGCAATACGAATTGATGCCCAGGGACCTAACGAGGTTACATCCGGTGATATAATCAGTGATGACGGAAAATGTGAAGTGCTTAACCCCGGACTGCATATTGCCACACTTTCGGAGAAGTCTGATTTGAAAATGGAGATGATCGTTAAGATCGGGAAAGGATATTCTCTGGCTGAAGTAAATAAAGATCAAGATGCACCTGTAGGAACGATTCCTGTAGATTCCGTATTTTCACCTATTAAACGTGTAACTTATGTGGTTGGGAATGCTCGTGTTGGCCAAAAAACAGACTATGATAAACTTACAATGGAAGTCTGGACGGATGGCAGCGTTAAGCCAGAGGATGCTGTTGCTTATGCTGCCAAAATATTGAAAGAACAAATGTCTATTTTTATTAATTTTGATGAACAACTTGAACCGGAACCTGAAAAAAAATCGATTGGAACGGAAAAACCAAAATTTAATGAAAATCTCTATAGAAGTGTTGAAGAACTGGAGCTTTCTGTAAGAAGCGCTAATTGTCTTAAAAATGCAAATATTCTAAAGCTTTACCAGCTTGTAAATAAGACAGAAGGCGAAATGCTCAAGACTAAAAATTTTGGAAGAAAATCACTTAACGAAATTAAGGAAGTCCTAAATGAAATGGGTCTTTCTCTTGGGATGAAACTTGAAGGATTTATTCCGCCTGAGGAAGATACAGAGGAAGAAGCCGAGTAGATAAATACATTACATTTTTTATAAGGGCGTCAATAAATGAGACACAGAAAAGCCGGTGTGAAATTAAATAGAACTACCAGCCACAGGAATGCCATGTTCAGAAACATGGTTACATCTTTATTTAAATATGAACGAATCCATACAACCGTAGCCAAGGCTAAAGAATTAAGAAGATGGGCAGATCGTTTGATAACCCTTGCAAAAAGAGGGGATTTACATGCAATGCGGCAGGCACTCTCGATTATAAGGGAGAAAGCTGTAGTTTATAAACTGTTTAAAGAGGCTGGCGAAAAGTATGGTAAAATATCCGGGGGCTATACAAGAATTGTTAAAATTGGAAGACGTCCTGGTGATGCTGCTCCTGTTTCTCTTATAGAACTTGTCACAGTTGAAAAGCCGAAAAAGAAAAAAGTGACAAAGAAAAAGGCCAAGGTTACTGCGGAAAAGAAAAAAATTGCAGAAAAGAAGGCTGTAGTTGGTGAAAAAGAAGAAAAGGTAAAAGAAACAGAGAAAAAGACAGCAGCAAAGAAAGAAGCAGGTGATAAAAAAGATGAAAAGCCTGAAAAAAAGAGCAAAAAACCGGCTGAAAAAAAGGCGATAGCTGAGGAAAAAGAAAGTAAACCTGAAAAAACGAAAAAAAAGCCGGCAGAAAAGCCGGCAGCAAAGAAAGCCAAAGCTGATAAAAAAGAGGATGAACCTGTAAAAGAGAAAAAACCTGCCGCGAAGAAAAAAGCAGCCGATAAAAAAGAAGCTAAACCTGAAGAAGAGAAGAAAACGACAACCACAAAGAAAACCGAAGTAGCTAAAGAAAAAAAAGCTGAAGAGAAACAGGCCGCTGAAAAGAAGGCCAAAACGGTAGAAAAAAAAGATAAAGCCGAAAAGAAAAAGGATAAAACGGAAGATACCAAAGAGGAAAAAAAATAACTGGATTTTAATAGACCGTCAAAACTGATATATGCGATGCCCTGCTTTTAATATAAAGCAGGGCATTTTTATTTTGTCCATATAAAATCGACGATTGCCCGTAGTTGCATAAAAAAGTAGTTGTTACTTTTCTGTAGAAGCCGTCTTTCTATCAGCTTTTGCTTGATACAACATCTCGTCCGCTTTTTTTAAAAGCATAGTCGGGTTTTCAATTGACTTGTCTTCAGTAGATGCAACGCCGAAACTAATGGAGACGGGTATTGAGGTTCCTGCTGTATCCAAGGGATGACTGATAAAAAAATCTTTAAGACGATTCATAAGAGTTTTTGTACTTGCAGCCGAAGTCTCCGGGAGGATAAAAATAAATTCGTCTCCGGCAAATCTCGCGACAATATCCGTGTCTCTACTTATATCAAACAATTGCCTCGCCACATACTTTAGAAGCTCATCGCCCCGGTCATGTCCATAAATGTCATTAACGCTTTTGAAATCGTCAAGATCTATGAAAACTACGGTCAGCATTCTCTTATAACGCTTTTCACGACTGAACTCCCTTTTAAGCGCATTTTCCATTGCCCTGCGGTTAAGCAATCCTGTTAATGAGTCGATGTAGGCAAGGAATTTCAACTTCTCATGTGCAGTAACATTAGAAAGGCAAAAAGAGACTTTTACGGCAAGCTGCTCAAGGGAACTTGTATCAAGTCCTGGTTTGAAATGTCCGGGTAAAATGTGCGCCTGATTCAGGCTTCCGATAATTTCTCCGTCCAGAGAAATTGGTGATATTGCTATAGACCTGATATTATGTTTATCCTGCCGGGGGATAAGTTTAGAGTAAGCCTTCAGGTTATCATTAATAAGCAGAGGAGTTGTTTTAGTGCCGACAAGTTTTAAAAAAGTATTTTTATCAACAATATTCATGTGTTTTTTTAAAATATCAGAGGTTTCAAGAGATTGGATGAAATTGAACAGATCACTTTTTTCAATGATGGAAATCCAGGCATAAGGCATGTTGAATTTTATCTTGATTTCCCTTAACAGGGATTCAAAAAGATCTTTATAATTTAAAATTGAAAGAATACGTTTTTCAATTTCAAAAAACTTTCTGGTAATTTCATCGTTGTGCTTTACTTGCTCGATAAGTTTTTTTGTGCTTTGATTTTGCATAGATATAATTTTTTACAACGCTATCATTGTTGCCTTGAGATATATTTCAACATTTGTCCGGTTACCAGAGCAATGATATCTCTGTGTAGAAAATCATCAGGTGTATTTTCCATAAGCATGTCTGTAATTTCTTCTGTACTCTTTTTTACATCTTTGGTTCGGGCATAAGATGATTCAAGAATAGTTTTCGCCTCTTTGGCGAAACCCATCGATCTTTTCAGGAAGCTGTTGGCATCTTTACCGGTTCTTGCACCATAGTGTTCGGCAAGGTACACATCGATTTCATAACTATCCATTTTTATAAGGCTTTTCTGGTATTTATCAAAATTGGAATTTGCACACGTGAAAATCTGATCTCCAAAAGGGATTCCCCCTGCATCGGACGCAAACATGGCTTTTTCTTCGGGCACGTAAGCGGCAATAGAACATGAAGAGTGGCCGGGAACCTCTATTATTTTAATGGAAAGGTCGCCGCACGAAATGATATCATCATTTTTTACAACTTCTTCAACATTTATACCTGAAAACTCAAGCCCCAGATCTTCAGCCTGAATTTCACGTCTCTTTTCATTTAAAAGTGCCTGATTCATAAATTCAATAGTTTCTATCACATTAGGAGCAGCCAAAAGTTGTTTTGCCCTTTGAGATGCAGTTACCTTTGCCCATGGCCAGCTTCTTTTAAAAAAAGGAACAACTCCGCAA
>JASJGP010000455.1:0-8373 GCA_033791485.1 Desulfobacterales bacterium
AGTAGCCGAGCCGCTTGGTAATTCCTGCCTTTTCAAGGGATATGGCAAAAATTAAACAGCACATGATAAAAACAACCACAGGGTGCATATAAGGCGCCCAGGCCCCTTTAACATCGACAATACCCATTAATACAAGGAAGACGCCTATACAGATCGCCGTAATTTCAAGGGGTATGGGTTCTGCCACAAAAAGAAATATCAGTACAATAAGAACTGCCAGAAACCGCTTTGCCTTTGGCGATAGTCCATCTACATAATCTACTTTAATTCCCGACATTTTCATTTCTGCAATTTTATCTTCCAGGAACTTTGCAGTGGACTCCTTGCTGCCGGGATTTTTCGCCTCAATGATATATTCTTTAGCGCCGGTTTTATCGTCGGAAACAGGAGTAAAATACTGATCGATGAGCAGGACAAATTCCCGTGCATCTTCGCCTGTTATTTTAAATTTGGTTCCCTCCGGTCGTGGCAATAATAAAACAACAACCCCCAGGGAAATTGCAAGACAAAGTTGAAACCATCTGGATTTAAAGAACATACTTCCTCCTAACCCTTAGAATAGACTTTGAATATTTTTAACAGTTCAGCCACTAAGGCACAAAGATACTAAGATTATAATATAATTCATATCCTTCCTTCGAGCCTTTGTGTCTTCGTGGCTGAACTATTTCGATTATTTGGATGTTGAATAATGAAAAAAGATTAACACTATAAAAGAGCACAATTTGTACGTTTAAGCAACTTTCTATTTTCCAAAATTTATTATTCTCTGTGCTCTCTGTGGACTTAGTGGCAATAAAAATTGTCCAGGCTACGCATTTTATGTAAGGGTCTATTCTTGTATTGCGCAGCCCGGACCTCTCAAGGGAGAGAGAAAACGGATTGATTTTATTTTTTTAAAATCTTTTCTATTTCAAAGAATAAATCCTGCTCCCGAATTACACCGGCAACTTCTCCAGCTATCATCACCACCAGCCGTCTGGTTTTTTTCCCCACCATCATGTAGGCGGCTTCCATTAAAGATGCGGTGCCATCTATGGTTAAAGGGTTTGGCGACATGGCATCTTTTAGTTTTGTTGTTTTTTTCTGGGTGATCGCATTGGTAAACATTCCATCCCAAAACATGGGAGAATACTCGATACTTTCCGCCATGGAGGGTTTGGGAGCAGACAGGTATGGAGGCATAATCAGTTGAAGCAAATCCCTGATACTCATGATCCCTATAAAATCTTTTTTACTATCCATTACAAGGACCGATCTATGCCCTGTCTCTAGAATTCGACTGGTTGATATTTTTGAAACAAAAGACTCTTTAAGCTGGCCAATGGCGTCTTCAATGGTCTGATCCCCGCTTAATGTCGTATATTCGTGTACAGGAACCATTACTTCCATGACTTTCTTTTCTTCAACTTCATTCGGTATTTTCCCGTTAAGATAAGCATCCTTGATTTTAGAAGAAAGAAGCTCTATATCACATGGCTTGGTCAGATAATCGAATGCACCTTCAACAAGAGCTTCCCTGGCAGACGGCAGGGCACCGTGACCGGTAAGCATGATCACCGGAATCTCGGGAGAAAGTTTTTTTATCTCATTTAAGGCCTGATGCCCGTCCATACCCGGCATCTTTATATCAAGTATTACAACATCAGGATTCTGTTTGAGTTTTTCGATGGCCTCTTCACCGCTGCCGGCAAGAATCGTGTCGAATCCTTTTTTGTTTAAAATCTTTTTCGTGGTAGATCGAAACTGTTGTTCATCATCGACCATCAACACTTTTATTTTTTCACTCATTCTATGTGCCTCCTTTTCGGCTGTATTCGAAAATCTTTTACAATTCAATCACCATATCATTATTTCTGCCCCAGAAATGGTCCTAACAGTTGAAGTAAAAAAAGCATTGCCATACCAGCGCACAACAAACAGGCAAAAGCCTTTAAGTAACTTATACGACCTATTTTTACCAGGCCGAGACCTATCAGACAAAACTTCAAAATTTGCGCAGGCCCCGCCACACCCGGACTCCAGGAAAACAGAAGAATTATATTGGCATAGGCGGTGATCCCAAACAAGGTTTTATAGGTAAACAGATTTTTACACAACAACATGGCAACAAGATACAGAATGAACGCTGTTATAAAAGGCATGGAAAATGCATTTAAAAAGAAAGCTGATGCAAAAAAGATTCTTTTTTCCAGGACAAACATGCTCGACAAAATGGTAAAAATGATGCTGCATATTAAAAGGAAGACCACGGGGGGGGTGTGCGCTCTTTCCCGCGGCAACCCTTCATAAAAATCTCCGGCATAAAGCATCTTAGAGATTGTCCTGAAAAATTGATGCACAAACATTCCATTGTGCTTATTTCCGTTGTTTTTAATCATATCCATCGCACTCTCCGGCACACTCTCCCGCTCTGAAATGACGCCCATCCTTTTTTGTATTGAAATGTAATTATTATCCATCCTGTCTGCGTGCAACGCACAGGCAGGCCGGTTTTTCAAGTGCTTCCTTTTTTCGGGCTAAAACGGAACTAACCCTTTCCAGCCCATAAACCGCCAGTAGGTTGATGCCATCAACATAAATATCAACAGATTGGTAAACCAGAGAATAACCCCTACTCTCAGGTAATCCTTCGGCTCCAGGTATCCGCTGGCATAGACAATCGCATTTGGCGGCGTTCCGATGATCAGGCAGTAGGCGAGTGATGAGGCATAAGATGTGCCCATTGCCATAAAGGGGATCATGTTGGTGCCGGGATGCACAATACCGGCCATGGATAGAGTAACAGGACCGACCGCAGCGCAAGCCGGGCCGTCAGCCATGAGCTGGGTAAGAAGGCCTGTGATCACACCACCGGAAAGAAGGAGGCCAATTCCCTTGCTCAATCCCAGCGGTTCCAGAAGACCTACGAATGCACGGGCAATCCAGTATGCGCCTCCAGTCATGACAAGAACGCGTCCAAAGATGATTGCTCCTGCGTAAAGCCATACCACACCCCAGTCAACCCCTGTCTGGTAATCACGCCAGTTGGCAATCCCTGCAAAAATATAGGCGATCGCGCCCATAACGGCGATCACCCCGATGCCGAACCTTATGCCTGTGAGACTAAGTATAAGGTATTTCTCCGTGATCCAGCAAAAAAGCATTACCAGAAAGATCCCAACGGTTATCTTCTGTTCTCTGGTCCATGATCCCCCTCTTTTGGCTATGTCCTCTTTAACATAAGTCATGGACGCGCTTAGATCCGTATGCTCGGCAAGCGGTTTAAACCTGAAATTTATCACATACCAGGTGACAGGAATGGTAAAAAACAGCAGCGGAAACATATAAATCAACCATTCCCCGTATCCGATACCAATACCGAACATATCCTCTGCATAACCCATCATAATAAGGTTTCGAGCCGCACCCGAAGGGGCCAGGGAACCGCCGAGATTACAGGCCATGGCTATGGTGATCATGAGCATCTTGGCCAGCTCGGGGTCATCCTTTCCCGAAGCAGCCGTCGATGTGGCATACAGGAGCATGCCGATGGGTAAAAACATAGCGGCCAGGGCATGGTCGGACATGAACATTGTAAGTGGGGCTATCACCAGGACAATCATAAAAGTAACCATTTTGAGAGAAGGCTTTTTCAATTTGCCGAACATCATCATGGCCATACGTTTATCAACCCCTGTTTTGATAAAGGCAACGGCAAACATCAGGCTACCCATGATGAACCAGGTTGCGTCGGACCAGTATAGCATGGCTACATTCTTCCTGGTCACAATCCCGCAGCACATAGCAAAGACCCCTATGCAGAAGGCCACCATTGGCAAAGGGATCGCCTCTGTGACAAAACAGATCACCACAAAAATAACAATCCCGACAGCCGCCTTGACATGAAATCCTGCTCTGTCGGCCTTCTTTTTTTCCTTATCCGTCAACATGTCATAGCTAAGCTTGTTCACCCTCAAATCATAGCCGTCTTCCATGAGCTTCATAAATTTTTCCGGGGCTATCTCACCTGCAAAATCCTTCACCTGTTTCATATGCGCCGGTGTGGTGGGTATCTTGTTGCTTTTGCACCATTTCGCACTCCGTTTCATAAGCCCTTGAAGGCTAAAAGATGACTTGCTCACACCTGCTTCCATCATCCTGACCAGTTGAACCTGCCACTGGGAAAGATCATTGGTTCGTTTGCTAAAAAGTTCCGTTGCAAAATGATTCATAACGTACTTCGAACCCATGGAGTATTCCACACCAACATCAAGCATGCCTTTAGGCGTTGGTATGAACATTAATATAGTGACAAGTATCAAGGGAATAGCAAACAGCTTCCAGTCAACATACTTGTCGTATCCTGTTGCTTTCTTCTTCTCCTCGGCCATATTTCTTCCTCCGATTTTTCTTTGGTTTTTCCACTCAAAAAGATTCATGTAACCCGGTTTTTATGCTGGGCTTTTATGCACAAACGCTGCTTAACCTTAGAACAGCCTACAGTAGCCATAGAGAATAGACATGGCTACGGCAGCATAAAATAAAAATTTACGCTCCTTTTCTTTTGAGTACCTTGTTATGTACCATTTATTGAGATCCTTTTTCTCTTTTGCCATTTCCAACTCCTTTTTTTGGACGTCTTTCCCCTGAATCCTCTGCGTTTCCATAAAATACGATTACCTTTAACAAACTATGATGACTTTGATTACAGCCCTCCTTTATTTGTTAATATTTTGATTAGTTATGACTGAATTTACAGATTCCCCGAACTTTTTAAAATCTCCCTTGGAGACTTCATCAGTCTTCGGGTCTGAGCCACCCGGATCTTTTCTTCAAGACTTTGTATTTTTGCAAAGGCCGCTTCCGCCTTTTCTATAATCTCTTCAATGTCGGCAGGTTTCATCAGGTAATCGATAGCCCCCGACTTTAGTCCGTCAATGGCGGATTCCACGGTAGCGTGACCGGTTAACATGATTACCTCAACCATAGGATACAGCTTTTTAATCTCCTTTAAAGTGGCATTTCCGTCCATGCCAGGCATCTTTACATCCAGAATAACCACATGAATATTCATGGATATCAACTTTTCCATAGCCTCGGTCCCACTGGAGGCTGTCACAACATCATAACCTTTCTTTGCAAGAAGTTTACCGGTAGTCTGAAGAAACCTTTCTTCATCATCAACCAGCATAATTTTCATTTTTGCCATATCTCCTCTCTTTCCGCCACCAGGCACAAAGGCACGAAGCAAATTATTATAAAATATTTCCTTTGTGACTTTCTGCCTTTGTAGCAAATTAGCTTTGTTAGATTCGTTATTTCCGAATCAAGAAGTAAATCAACTATCACCTTTAATCTATTACCTATCAGCTATGAGCTATCAGCTATTTCCTATGAGCTATCAGCCATGAGCTATGAGCTATTTCCTATGAGCTATTAAGCTGCCGCAGGCAGGTTAATTATAAAAGTCGTACCAACGCCCTTCTCGCTGGTTGCCGTCATTGTTCCGCCCATTTTATCGATTATTCCGTAGCATACGGAAAGACCCAGGCCCGTTCCTTTACCCACGGGCTTAGTTGTAAAAAACGGGGAGAATATTTTACTTAAATTCTCAGGGCTGATCCCACTTCCGTTATCCGTAACCTTAATCTCTACGTTTCCATTTTCCTTCGGTCCTGCCTCTATAGACAACTCCCCGCCGGATGTTCCATGCTGATCAATTGTTGCATCCATTGCATTATTAAACAGGTTAAGTAAAACCTGCTGAAGCTGCGACGTGTCCCCATAAACAGAAGGGGTATCTTCAGCCACGTTCTGCTTTACTGAAATCCCGTGTACGCTGGCTTTTTTTGCCACCATATCGGTTACCTCAGGGATAAAATCCCTTAGATCCACATCGAGTCTTTCCGGTTCGCTCTGCCTGCCGAATTTAAGGATCTGCTGGGTAATTTTGGAACACCTGGAAACCTGAAGCTTTATCTGCTCCATTGAATCTTCGATTTCATCTAAAGATGCAGATTTTTTTAGCTGGCCCACTTCTTTCAACTCCGACATATTCATTTCCATGAGAGACTGTTCGCTTTTGATAATCTGGAGAGGATTGTTGATTTCATGGGCAAATCCTGTGGACATTTCGCCAAGCTCGGCAAGTCTGCTTGCACCAATAAGCTGCTGGCTCAATTGCTCTTTTTCCGTATCCATTTTCTCAAGCCGCCTCACGATTCTCCCGGTCATGAAAAAAGCGGCAGCAATTATAATGCCGCCACCGATAATCGAAATAAAAATAATAATGTAAGAGGCTGTGCGAAATGCGCTAAATGTATCCGCCTTTTCCTGTCTTACAACCAGCATCCAGTTGTCATCTTTCAACCATGTTGTAGCATAAATATATTCTTGTTCTTGAGCGTAAATTTTAATGTCGCTGTGGCTTTTTAAGTATTTTATAGTGTCTGCAGGTTTGTCCATCAGGGTTCCTCCGGATCGCCGGTCTGTCTGGAGTATTCCGTCAGCATTTAGAATATAAGCTTCGCCTGTTTTTCCGATGCGAACTTTTTTGACAAGATTACAAAACATGTATGTATCGATTGTGGCTCGAATAACCCATGACTTTTCTGCATCTTCCCTTTTAAGGGCGATGACAAAGTGGGGTATACGCCTGAAACCAAGAAAAATGTCACTGATATACTGGCCTTTTTTCATAACTTCCTTGAACCATTCTTCCTTTGCGTAATCTCTGCCTACTAACCTGTATGGTCCCTGATATGCGACATGGATACCATCTTTATTAAAAACACCAAGATCGATAAACGCGGAAGACTCTTTTTTCAGCCTTTTAAAGGTATTATCAAGTATCAGGGGATCGGCCATGTCATTAAAATCATAAGAATGGAGAATAAACTCAAGGTCGGCCTTGCGTTCCTTGAGGAATGAACATATCATATGGCGGTGATCTCCCACGATCCTTTTCATGCTTGCTGTGGTAGCGTTTTCAATGGAAGTCGTAAAATAATAATAGCCGACGATCAGGATCAATATGAACGGTATAATCGGCACTATGATCATACTTGTAAAAACGATTTTTCTTATTTTTGAATAATGACTTTTTACCATGATTTTTCTTTAAAAAATCTGAGTAGGTGTTCCTGCTTACCCGTTTTATCAGCTTTTAAAATTAGCAATCTCTATGCCAAAAAAAGAAATACAGGGATATACAGGTAACCTTTTGAAATAAAATTATATTTTATAATTCTTGGAAGTTAGAAATGAGATATTATTTATTAGATGTGTCGGTATTTTTTACAGATTGTAAAGGCTTGATTGTGGGGAAGCTTTATTTACTCAACTTGACCTGTTGGTATCGGATGCGAATGATTTTTTCAGGATAACTTCATCAATATCTTTTATAATCTTTGAACTGTAATATTTAACTTTGGCCCGGTTTGACATGATCATATCGAGCTGGCGGGTGTGGAGGGTTAAATAACCCAGTATGGCGAGGCGCTTTATCATGTAGTCTTTATCATGGCCCTCTATGCGAGACATAAGGCTGTCTTCCTTAACATCGACTCTGAAGCCGTATTTTTGAAGTATCTCTTTAATAAAGCAGGCCCTCTTAACGCGTCTATCATTATCCGCAGCACCTCCCTTGAACTGGAAGCTTACATAATTTTCACCAGATCGATCACTCACTAGGGCCTCTAATATGGAAAAATGGTAACCGAGTCTCGAATTTAAGCTGCAATAATTTTTGGAAACCATAAAATAGTTTCGATCTGCATATTTTGAGCGTATTCCGGGATTTAAAGCCGGATTTGCAGTGGATTGAAACATGACAGACATGAGTCCTTTACCGTCAATTGGAGGCGGGCCGTCCCAGGGGACAGCGGCAAATCCTTCCCAGAATGCAAGCATGGGAATGGAGACGATATTATCCAGCTTGATGTATTTTCCCTTTACTTCTTCCTTAAACCCGTCATCCAGGTTTAAAACCCACCATTGCATGGGAACATTATAATGGAGCTGTTTACTTGACCGCTCGGAAAAATTGTGTTCCTTTCCGAAATTGAACATTTCATGTACCGACTTTTCATGGATAAACCGTGTAATGTCATGAAAAGTCTTGCAGTTTACCGGGTTGAATTCATGGGAATCGGGATCGAGCAGGCTTAAAGGAATGATAAAGTTGCTCACCTGTTTTAAGCTTTCATAAACAGGGCTTCCTTCCATAAGGTTTTTCTTTGTCTCTGATTTCACCAGCAAAGATTCTATCTTACCCTTATAAATGGTAAGAGCGTCGGCATCAACAGTTACCATTTCTCCATGGGCCAAACTGTCCATAACATCCGGAATTCCAAAGAGTGCGGGAACCTTAAATTCCCTTGCCACGTTGGC
>JASJGP010000456.1:0-8253 GCA_033791485.1 Desulfobacterales bacterium
CGTGATAGGGACAGGTGATTTTACACATCCGGGATGGTTTGCGGAAATAAAAGAGAAACTTGCTCCCGCTGAACCAGGTCTTTTTAAGTTAAAAGATAAGATAGCTAAGATATGTGATAAAGAAGTTCCCGTCTTGTGCAGGTCAAAAGTGCGTTTTCTTTTAAGTTGCGAAATAAGCAATATTTATAAAAAAGATGGAAAAGTAAGAAAAAACCATAATCTTATATTTATGCCTAATTTGGAAAAAGCAGAAAGTTTCAATAAAAAGCTGGATAAAATAGGAAATATAAAGTCTGACGGAAGACCGATCCTGGGCCTTGATGCAAAAAACCTGCTTGAAATTATGCTCGACACTTCAAACGGGGCATTTTTTATACCCGCCCATATATGGACTCCATGGTTCTCTGTGATGGGTTCAAAATCAGGGTTTGATTCCATAGAAGAGTGTTTTGAAGATCTTACACCGCACATATTTGCAGTTGAAACCGGTCTTTCGTCCGACCCACCTATGAACTGGAGAGTATCCGCGCTTGATGGGCTTACCCTTATATCAAATTCAGATGCGCACTCACCCATGAAACTTGGCCGGGAGGCAAACCTATTTAATACAGATCTTTCATATTATAATATAAGATCAGCAATAAAAGAAGGAGATAAAAAGCGATTTCTCGGTACTTTTGAGTTTTTCCCCCAGGAAGGCAAATATCACCTGGACGGACACCGGAAATGCAATATTCGTTTTCTACCTAAAGAGACAATTAAAAACAAAGGAATATGTCCTGTATGCCTAAAACCATTAACACTGGGAGTTTTATATAGGGTTGAAGAGCTGGCGGATCAACCTGAAAATATTTACCCAGAACAAAAAAACCCATTTTATAGTATTATACCTTTAACTGAAATATTGTCCGAAATATTAAAAGTGGGTGCAGGTTCAAAACGAGTCAAACAAAAATATAATGATTTGCTGGAAAAGCTTGGTCCTGAATTAAAAATACTTCACGAAATAACTTATGAGTCTCTGGGAAAATCGGGAATTCCTTTGTTAGGTGAAGCAATTAAAAGAGTTCGAGCTAAACAAATTACTCTTCTACCTGGATATGATGGTGAGTTTGGCAAGGTAAAAATATTTACACAGGAAGAAAGAGAAAAACTTTCAAACCAACAGTCTCTTTTTATTTACAGGCCTTCAAAAAAAGAGTTTAATAAAAAGGAAGGAAAGAAAACAGAAAAACAAAAAAAAAGAAAACAGTCTAAAACGGAGAAGAAAAAAGACAATATAACAAGCACATTAAATAAAGATCAAAAAAAAGCCGTTTTGCATAAAAAAGGTCCTCTTATAATTATGGCCGGACCCGGTACAGGTAAAACAAGAACTCTTACACACCGCATTGCGCATCTTGTAAAAGATAATAAAGTGTTGCCGGAAAATATACTTGCCGTTACCTTTACAAATAAGGCAGCCGTTGAGATGAGGGAAAGACTTGAGATTTTAATAAAAGGTGTTAAAGAACTTCCTCTTATTGCAACTTTCCATTCGCTTTGTTTTAAAATACTACAAGAACAGAAAAATATACCAAAGCTATCCATAATAGACGATGATGAACGAAAAAGTTTGGTCTTAGAGGCTTTAAAAGATATTAAAAAAAAAGGAATTACTATTAATGAAAAACCACAGGTTTTTTTAGATAAAGTAGTATATGCCAAACAACAGATAATTGGACCCGACGATTATATTAAAGACATAACCGGTGAAAAGAATGCTGAATCGTTCCCCCTTTTTTACAAAGTATATCAAAACCTCTTAGCAACACAGAAACATTGTGACTTTGAAGATCTTATATATATGGTAGTAAAAATGTTTGAAAATAATGATAGAATTAGAAAAAAATACACTGATAGGTTTAAGTTTCTTTTTGTTGATGAATATCAGGACGTAAACCACGGGCAGTACAGAATAATAAAAGCTCTGGCTCCGCCGGACAGCTCAAACAACAACCTTTGCATTGTCGGCGACCCCAACCAGTCTATTTACGGATTTAGAGGTTCTGATGTAAAATATTTCGACCAATTTACTATAGATTATAACGATGCGAAAACAATAACCCTTACAAAGAACTATCGCTCAACAGAAACTATTCTTGAAGCATCATACCAGATTATAAAAAACAGAAATATGTCTGGCTCAGCAGAAGAAACAAAAAATTCTAAAAAATCAGGCAATTTTGCCAGGCGGGTTTATTCTCAGATAGAAGGATTAAAAAAAATAATAATCATTGAGCGTTCAACAGAAAAAGCAGAATCAGAATCAGTTAGTCGCGCTATTGAACAGATGATAGGAGGAACAGGGCACCATAGTATTGATACCGGAAGAGTTAAAGAGCCTTATTCCATTAAAGAAAGGAGTTTTTCCGATTTTGCTGTTTTATACAGGACAAAATCTCAAAACCAAAGCATATTAGATGTTTTTGATAAAAGAGGTATTCCTGTTCAAATTGTCAGCAAAGACAAAATTTTTAACAAAAAACATATTAAGCAAAGTATATCTTTATTAAAGATTATTGAGGGTGTTGGATCATACATAGATGTTGAAAGAGTAAATAAAGTAATAACCCCCGGAATTAGCAGGCAGACAGTGGATATTTTTAAATCCTGGTCAAAAAAAAGCAAATTTTCTTTAAAAAAAGCAGTTATGAACAGCGCCCGCTTTCCATTACCAGAGATGAGCAGGCAAAGACAAATAAACTTTCGTGCGTTTATGGATAGCTTTTCAAGGTTAAAAAAAGAGATGAAAGGCATGACGGTTGAGAAAAAGCTTTTATATATTACGGAAAACACAAAGCTGAAAGCAACCGCGAAAAACAGCCCCGAATCAAAAGATGCCTTTAATAAGCTTATCGATATTTCAAAAAACCACGGAAATAATACAGACGAATTTTTTACAGCAACGGCCCTGCAAACCGACACGGACACCTACTACCCGCAGGCGGAAAGGGTTTCACTGATGACCATGCACGCAGCAAAAGGGTTGGAATTTCCGGTTGTTTTCATTACCGGCTGTGAAAAGGGATATATACCTTTTGAAAGAGGAGAGGATAAAGAGAGCGATATTAATGAGGAAAGAAGGCTTTTTTATGTGGCAATGACTCGTGCAAAAGAAAAGCTGTATTTAACCCGTGCGAAAAAACGCAGAATCTTTGGAAAAGCAGTATCAAGGGATCTCTCCCCGTTTGTAGAAGATATTGAAAAACGATTAAGAACACACGAAGCACCTGTCTTAAAGAAAAAAAAGAAAAACAAACATGTTCAACTGGAGCTTTTTTAAAGATTATTCACCAGCCACTTCCCTTTGACAGTGTTTGCAAATCTTGGCTTTCTTTTTTATTATTTCCGCACAAAAGGGGCAATCACGGGTAAAATGTCTTTCATGTATTTTTTTGACTGCTTTATCTATTTCATTTTCAATAAGTTCATTGCCGACCTTGAGGTTTCTAAGGGCATCAACGGCTTCCAACTCTCCGATATCCCCCAGCATTTCCGCTGCCTTTAACCTGACCTTAGCCGGCTCTGTCGGGTCAATAAGCAGTCTTAAAACAGCTGGTGAATCTTTTGAAATATAGCAGCCTGCAAGAATTGAAAATCCTTTTTTAATTGCTTCTTTTAAAGCTTCTTCGGCAGCAACAACCTGGTCGTCGATAATCTGTCCTGTGGCACCCATGGAACTGAAAACAGGCATCAGTTCAAAAGTATCTGTGCCAGGATAATTCATGCAGCGATATGAGGCGGTTTGAGCAAAATTTTCCAACAGATCATCCCATCCCTGTTTATACAGGGGGCATTCATCATTAAAACATAGAAAAAGATAGGGTACGCCCCACCCCAACCCATCACTAAAAGTCATGAGAGGAACCTCCCATATGCTCATCTCTTTTTTACAGTGCGGGCATAGAGGTTTTTTCATTTCCAGTACTTTTTCAAAAACCTGCTCTTTCGTCTCAATTGCCATTTTTGTCTCCAAAATTCAGGTAATAAACAATCGGTTTATAACTAGCGATAAACTTAAGTTCCTTTTTTAACTTGTCAACAATGACATAAGACTTATCGCGAAGCACATCGAGTGCGGTTACTATCGGAACTATGTATAAAAAGGTATCAACAACCACCATTTAATACATTTCGAATTTGTTTGTTCCCCTGGACATAGAATTCTCGGATACATCCACAAGATTCTGGTATTCCATCGCCCGGTGGAGGAGGGTAAAAACAGGCAAATTTTAGAAAGAGTTTCGAGCCTTTTTTGGTTATAGTTACGATTTTAGCTTACCTTTCTTCATGAAGCAGTTCGAGGGTTTGAAGGGCGATTTCCTTTTCCTCGTCTGTGGGAATGACCAGCACTTTCACCTGACTTTCGTTACTTTGTATTTCACGACACGTTTTATTTGCTAGGGCATTTTTTTTCGGATCAATGATAATCCCCAAGTTTTTTAAGCCCTGACAGGCCAATTCTCTGATCAATGGTGAGTTCTCTCCAATTCCTGCCGTAAACACAATGGCATCAATTCCTCCTAATGCAAAAGCGTATGCTCCGATATATTTTTTAATCCGATAGGTAAAAACTTCAACTGCCGTGTCGGTCTGCCGGTTCCCACTTTCAGATGCTTCGAAAATGTCACGCAAATCGCTACTATCGATCCCAGCAAGACCTAATAAGCCGCTTTGTTTATTCAACAGTTCGTTAATCTGTCGAGGATCAAGATGTTTATGCTCCATGAGGTAAAAGACGATGGCCGGATCCAGGTCTCCGCAGCGGGTACCCATCATCAAACCTTCCAAGGGGGTGAACCCCATGCTGGTGTCAATACTATGGCCCCCGTCAACAGCCGTAATACTGCATCCGTTACCAAGATGGCAGGATATGATCTTAAGTTCCTCCAGCGGCCTATTGAGATGGCTGGCCGCGGTCCGGCAGACGTATTGATGGCTGGTGCCCTGGAAACCGTATCTACGTATTTTATCTTCCTTATAAAGCGCATAAGGCAATCCATAAAGATAAGCCCGTTCCGGAATTGTCTTGTGAAATGCGGTGTCGAAAACGGCTACCTGTGGAATGCCAGGAAAAATATCCTCACATGCTTCAATCCCTTCCAGGTTCGGCGGGTTGTGCAGCGGGGCCAATTCAAAACATTCCTTTATAATCTGTTTAACTCGATCATCAATCACTACAGAGCTGCTGATTCTATCCCCGCCGTGAACCACCCGGTGACCGATGCCTGCGATATCCACCCCGGGTTGAATATCACTGTTGTTTTTATCTGTCAGGAGATCGGCGATGAGCCACACCGCTTGGCGGGTGTCCGCCACATGGGTTTCTTTGGAGGCTTGTATTCCTTCAGCAGTCTTTGTGTGGATTTTCGTACCTTTTAGCCCGATGCGTTCGACCATACCTGCGGCAACCATTTTTAGATCGTCTTTTTCAAACAGGGAAAATTTAACGGAAGAACTGCCTGTGTTGATAATCAGAAAACACATAACTAATTTTTGCTCCATTTTATCGGATTATTATATAAGGGCCCGCACCAATGCAATCACGACAGTGTTATGAGCAAAATAAGGGTCTTTTCGCAAAAGGCTTCGATTTTACTTCGGTTAAAAAAATAATTTCCAACCCTCAACCCACAAAACAAAGGGATTAGCCCACATTTCTAACATAACAGTGGAATTTAGCTTCTCAAGGTGGTATAATATTAATTGTTTAGGTTAGTTAATATTAAACACGAGGAGCAGTCGATGAAAACAGAGTGTAAACCAAAACGGGTTGAATTTCAAGAGTTCGGTAAACCAAAATCCACCGCCTAATAAAAATTAATGGTATTTTAATCCGCCTTGAGCGGTTCACATTTCAAGCCGCCGGTTTTACCGGTGGACTATGACCATAACAACTTTTAGACAATATGAGGAGAGCAAAAATGCCTAAACAAAAAATGACACCCAGTGAAGCGCTTGTTGAGACAATGGTTGCTGAAAACATACAGAATGTTTTCGGGATCGTTGGTTCAGCATACATGGATGCCCTGGACCTGTTTCCAGATGCTGGCATCCGATTTATTTCCGTCGCCCATGAACAGGCAGCCGCCCACGCGGCCGATGGTCTTGCCCGCGTAACAGGTAAGCCTCAAGTCTGTATTGGCCAAAATGGTCCGGGTGCGGCTAATTTTGTTTCCGCAGTGGTAGCCGCATACTGGGCGCATTCTCCGGTAGTGGTTATTACACCGGAAACTGGTTCTATGGGAATAGGAACAGGCGGTTTTCAAGAACTGGACCAAATGGCCATGTTCGAAAAACAGACGGTTTATCAGGTCAGGGTTAACCAGCCCCAGCGTATGGCTGAACTGACCCGGCGTGCGTTTTATATGGCAAAAAATTTAAATGGCCCGACACAGTTGAATATTCCACGTGATTTATTATATGGTGAATGCACCGATGAAATTTACGAAACACCGGTGATCAGACGTGGGGCCGGATCAGTTGAAGACCTCAAAGCGGCAGCCAAACTCATTATAGAGGCAAAGTACCCTGTGATCGTTTCCGGAGGTGGCGTTTCTCAGGCTGACGCTATAGAAGAAGTCAAAGACCTTGCAGAATACATTACCGCTCCGGGAGTCAACAGTTATCTGCACAATGACACTTTTCCTGCCAGCCACGAGCTGTCCTGTGGTCCCATCGGGTACTGCGGGTCCAAGGCAGCCATGCGCATCATTAAAAAGGCCGACCTGGTCATTGCTCTGGGCACACGGCTTGGCCCCTTCGGCACTTTGCCCCAGTACGATATAATCTACTGGCCGGATAATGCCAAATTGATCCAGTGTGATGTCAACATCAACGCTTTGGGCCTTGCCAAAAAAGCCGATGTTTACAGCTGCGGCGATATAAAAGAGTTTGCTGCGCTGCTGCTAAAGCGGGTTAAAGAACTCGTACCTACCCTTGAACAAAACAAGGAGCGTCTGGCCGATGTTCAAAAAGAGAAGCAAATATGGGGAACCGAGCTCGATGAATGGAACTCCAGTTCGCAGTCGGCGCCGATGCATCCACGCCGTTTCCATATGGAGTGGACCAAGGCGCTGCCCAAGAAAGCGATCGTAACAACGGATATTGGCAACAATTCCTCTATGATCAACGCCTACCTGAAATTCGAAGAAATCCGCCAGCACATTTCCGCCTTATCTTGGGGCAACTGCGGATTTGCCTACGGGGCTGCGCTCGGTTGCAAAATCGGCAATCCTGAAGTTCCGGTCATCGCCTTTCAAGGTGACGGAGCATACGGCATCAGCGGGCTGGCTGAGGTCATGACCGCAGTCCGGGAAAATATTCCGGTGATTGCCATTGTTGCCTGCAATTACGAATGGGGAGCAGAAAAGAAGAACCATATTGATTTCTTTGATAACCGTTTCGTCGGGGTTAACCTGCCCGACAACCCGGATTATGCAAAGTTGGCCGAGGATATGGGCGCTTTGGGCTTTAGAGTAGACCATCCCGACCAGGTGGGAGATGTAATGAAGGAAGCTATTGCTTCGGGTAAGCCTTGTGTCATTAACGCCATTGTCCAGGGTGGTGAGGAAGTTCTAGCTGAGCCCTTCAGAAGAGATGCCTTTAGTATGCCGGTACGATACCTTGATAAGTATGCTCATTTAAATATCAAATAAGGAGACTTGTAAAACAACTTGTTAAAAATATGTGGGAAGTTTTGGCACTTTCTTCTCCACAACAATCGTGTTAAGGCCTTGCAAAGGAGAGATTTTAAGCGCAAAATGTGACTATAAAATAATGAACTATAATTTGGAAACACATTAACGGACAGGGTTCTTCAGATCCAGATAAACATTAGCCATTGGTTGGAGAGTTCGCTTTTATCGAGTTTTGTAACAATTGGCTTTGAAACTTTTTACAAAGCCGTTAAATATGGGAAGATAAAACCGATTCAAGCTCATCCAAACATCCTGAATAAAAATGGTCGGCGCCATTTATCACTTCCAGATGTGCGTTTCGGTTCCACGAAAGGTGCATGGTTTTAATTCGATCAGCAGGGGCAATATCATCAATACTGCCGGTTATGACAAGCTTAAGGCAGGGAATTGATTGGACGGGGCTAAAAGCGACAAACCCGACAGGCGGAGATATCATTGTCATATTGCGGACGGCTGTGTTTTCATTGATTGCTAGCGCATTGACCCAGGCGCCAAAGGAGTATCCTGCCAG
>JASJGP010000457.1:0-8745 GCA_033791485.1 Desulfobacterales bacterium
GAAAATGCTACCAGCTATTTCCTATGAGCTATGAGCTAATTGCTATTTCATCCCTGTTATAGCAGAGGCGGCAGCAGGAAAGGCAGCGTTTCGATTCGTTCAGGGCATCTTTTTCATCAAGAACAAGGTCAACCTCGTGCATAGATTTAATCCTATGTTCCACTTCAAGTTCGGGCATTTCGGCTCTATGTGATTTCTTTATTCCTTCCACTGATTCAAAAATCGACTCTTGTATATGTTTTTGGAACAAGGATTTCTCAGGTGGTTCAACCGGTTCTCCTGAAAGATACTGGTGAATCGATGCGGCCGCCCTTCTTCCTCCTCCTATAGCAGTGACCACAAGAGACGGTCCGGTTGCTGAATCGCCACCTGTAAAAATATATGGAATGCTTGACTGAAGTGTTTCAGGATTATTATCTATTGTTTTCCACCTGGTAATTTCAAGATCCTCCAGACGTCTTTCCTTTTGTGTAAAGGAAACATCCGGGGTTTGACCGATGGCCGTGATAAGCATATCGATATCCATCAAGGTTTCAGAACCTTCGATGGGTACGGGACGGCGCCTTCCGCTTGCATCCGCTTCTCCAAGCTCCATTTTCAAGAATTCAAGATGGGTAACATTGCCATTATCATCTCCAACGACACTGACAGGGGCAGCGAGAAAATGAAATTTTATTCCTTCATGTTCGGCGGCAACGATTTCAACTTCGTTTGCAGGCATCTCTTTTCGAGTCCTGCGGTAAACTATATATACTTCTTTGGCACCAAGGCGGACAAGGGTGCGGACACAATCGATAGCTGAATTGCCTCCGCCTATCACAGCAGCCCTGCGACCAATGGGTACTTTTTCACCAGAGGCTACTCTGGAGAGAAAGTCTATTCCTTTAAAAGATCCTTTAAGGTCTTCACCTTCTATTTTCAGGTTGTAATCATTCCAGGCTCCAACCCCGAGGAATATCGCATCGAATCCTTTTTTTATAATAGAGTCCAAATCAAAATCAACGCCAAGGCGCATATTGGTGTGATGCTCAATACCCAGGTTTAAAATGCCTTCTATTTCCCAGGCCAGAACCTTTTTCGGAAGTCGATATTCAGGTATTCCATACCTTATAATCCCTCCCATTTCCGGCATTGCTTCATATATGGTGACTTCATGGCCCAGGCGGCGCAGAAAATATGCACAGCTAAGTCCTGCCGGTCCTCCCCCGATAACTGCGATACGTTTACCCGTGTCAGGCGCGCACGGAATGGGGAGTCGTTTTCCCGAGTTCATCTCCAGGTCTGCGACAAAGCGTTTTAACTGGTTTATGGAAACAGGATCGTCTTCTATACCGCGACGGCAGTAGGATTCACAGGGGTGAGGGCAGACCCTTCCGCATGACAGGAGCAAAGGGTTTCGCTCGCGGATGGTATGAACCGCCCCTTCGTAATCGCCATCTCTGATCTGTGAAATATACAAAGGAATATCGATTTCCGCAGGACAGGTTTGTCGGCAGGGCGCGAGAGCATCATCTTCCTCATTAAATTTCAATAGCCGTTGTGACATGGTCCTGACGGTAAGAATGTTTTTAGGGCAAACTTTTTCACATGCACCACATCCGACGCATTTGCTTTCATCGACAACAGGATAGCCATTGGTTCCAATCTCTATAGCATCAAAGTTACATGCCCTTATGCAGTCTCCAAGTCCCAGGCATCCAATACTGCATACCCGTTTCCCACCATAAAAAGCATCAAGTGCGTGACAACTGTTGACTCCCAGATAATGGTATTTATCATCCGCCCTGTTGCCGCCAAGGCATGTGTTTGAAGAAATAAGCGGTTCTGCGCTGCCTGGATCAACACCCATTATTGCTGCAATATTAACAGCTGATTCAGTGCCGGCAACCACACAGGCAGAGGGCGGAGCCTTGCCTTCGACAACTGCAACTGCTGCAGCGGAACATCCTGCATAACCGCAGCCGCCGCAGTTTGCCCCGGCCATATGCCACTCAACCTCGGCAATACGCGGATCTTCATAAACATAAAATACTTTAGAAGCAACACTAAGCGTTAAGCCGCATGCTGCTCCTATGCCAAACATGACAAGAACAGCTTCTAACATCACTGTCTCCTATACCATCCCTTTAAAAGCAAAAAATGTTAAAGAGAGTATTCCTGCAGTAACCAGTGCTATGGATGTGTCCTGTAGGGGCTTTGGAACCCTGGCGAGAAGGATGCGTTCACGCACTCCTGCAAAAAGAATGAGAGCAAGGCCAAAACCGACGGCATAGCTAAATGATGTTACAAGGGCCTGCAGAAAAGTATATTCTTCGTTGACATTAATCAGGCAAACGCCCATTACGGCACAGTTAGTGGTAATAAGGGGTAGAAAAATTCCGAGCCCGGCATACAGGGCAGGGATAGACTTTTTTAAAAACATTTCAACAAACTGAACAAGAGATGCAATAACCAGGATAAATGAGAGCGTACGAAGATATTCAAGACCAAATTGTTGCAGTATATATGTGTTAAAAATCCAGGTAATTACGCCTGCCATAACAAGGACAAATACAACTGCCATGGCCATGCCGAGAGCGGTTTCCATTTTCTTTGATGTGCCTAAAAAAGGACAATTACCCAGATACTGGGCAAGCAAAATGTTATTTATAAGAATGCAACTTATTGCAAGAACTATGTAGTCACCCATTTTTATCTCCTATTTGCTGCCGACCATGTTCATAACACAGAGCATAAGCCCAAGGCAGATAAATGCTCCGGGAGCTTCAATCATAAATGTAAAAGGCTGAAAGGAAGGCCCGAAAATCTGTATGGGTTTTTCCCATATAGTAAGGATGCCGGTTCCGAACAGCTCCCGCACGGCTCCAAGAGCACCGAGGGCAAGGGTAAATCCGATGCCTATTCCAAGCCCGTCCGCAAGTGAGGCAATAATACCATTTTTAGATGCAAATGCTTCAGCACGGCCAAGTACAATACAGTTAACAACAATAAGGGGAATAAAAATTCCAAGCTTGAGAAAGAGCGGATAGGTGAATGCCTGCATAACAAGCTCCACGACCGTAACAAATGTCGCGATAATGATAATAAAACAGGCGATTCTTACCTTTGGCGGAATTACTTCCCGCAAAGATGAAACAAGGATATTGGAACATACCAGAACAAAAGTTGTCGCCATACCCATGCCAATTCCGTTTTCCACTGTCTTGGTCACTGCCAGTACAGGGCATAAACCGAGTACAAGTCGAAAGGGCGGTATTTCATCCCACAGACCCTTGGTGAATTCCTGGACTATAGTTTTAGCCATCTTTTTATCTTCTCCTACTTAGCAAATGCCTTTAATTTTTCTGCAATCTGAGGTTTAAGTTTTTTATAAATCTTACCGGCTTCAGTTGCTGCGACAGTGACGCCGCGGGAGGTAACCGTGGCACCGGAGACGGCATCCACCTGTCCGCCGTCTGTTTTGACCTTGAATGTATCTTTTATGGATGAACCTTTAAACTGAGCTGCAAAGCCGGGGTCTGATTTTGCCCTGGACCCGACACCCGGTGTTTCATTGTGCGTGGTAACACCTGCACCTATAATATTATCATCCTCGATGTTTACACCAACCATGAGACCGATATCACCGCCGAATCCCTTTCCAAAGCTTTCAAAAGCGACCGCAGAAGCCTTGCCGTCAAATATGCCGACAAAGAAACTCCTTTCAATCTTTCCATCCTTTATTTTAAAACGGTCAACGATGGGGTCATTGGATGATCCTTCTAAAATTGCTTTTATTGCAGGGCCTTTTACGAATTTTAACTGTTGATATTCAATTTTTTCCTTTGTTCCGCCACGTATGGCGGCAAGGAGTCCCCCGGAAAAGGTGCATAAAAGTGTCAGAACCACGACCATTTTTATCATTTCACGCATTTTAGCCAACCTTTCCAATTGCTTTTGGCCGGATCTTGTCCAGAAGCGGGTTTACAAGATTCATAACCAGGATTGCATAAATAACACCATCGACATGGGCACCAATATTTCTTATCAATACAGTCAATGCTCCTGCACCGGCACCAAAGATAAGCATCGGAATAAAGTTAACCGGTGATGACGAATCCTCTGTTGCAAGAAAAAAAGCGCCGATCAGTGTATAGCCCGTAAGTATATGAAATACAGGTCCTGCAAAACGACTGCCGTCATACAAATTAAAAATTAAAGCTGTTGCGAACACACCGAGCAAAAAAGTTAAGCAGATCTCCCAACGGATAAATCCCCTGATGATAAGATAGATTCCGCCGATAATCAGGCCCAGGCCGAATGTTGCGCCGATGCCACCAGACTGCTTTCCGAGTAAAAGATCACCGGCAGTAAATGACTCTATTGATGCTGTGCCGAAATGCTTGAGTGCTGCGATGGGATAGAGCATTGTAAATTCAAGGTCATAATTTAAAAGAGCTTCATCGAAATCGAAAAGATCCTTCCATGATACCATTAAAATGGCAATTGCGAGAACTACGGGATTAAACGCATTGCTTCCGATTCCGCCGAAAATCTGTTTGCCGATAATCACAGCAACAAAGGTGCCTGTTAGTACCGCCCACCACGGTAAAGTAGCAGGGACGAGCATTGCAAACAATAGACCTATGAGAGCAGCATTGCCGTCACCTATGGTTAAAGAGCGCTTTGTTACAAAATTCATGGCAAGTTCCCAGAAAATTGCACAGGAGACGGAAAAAGATACAACAGCAACGGCAGGCAATCCGTATTGAAAAATTCCAAATAAAACTGCGGGCAAAGCCGCTATCATTATATGGTAACTTCTTTGGGTAATACTGCTTCCGTCATGCCAGAAAGGAGCATGGGATACTATAAATTTTTTCTGATTACTCATCATCGCCTCCGCTGTAGTCATCCGGCTCCTCCACTATACTCATCCGGCCAAGCTCATATTTTGCCAGTTTTATGTATTGAAAAATCGGAATTTTTGATACACAGACAAGGCCGCAAAGACCACATTCGATGCAGGAATAAAGGTCATAATAATCGGCAGCCTCCTCGTATTGTCCTGCTTCAAGAAGGCGAACCAGCATGTTAATCGGTATCTTTGCAGGACAAATCCGGATACAGTCACCACAGTTTATGCAAGGATAGTCGGATACATGTGGAATATTTTCTGAGTCCTGGATCATTATGGCACCGGTATCCGGCATAATCGGATGTTCATCTGAATATACAGCGGTACCTGTCATTGGTCCTCCCAGAACAATTCTATCTTTTTCATTAAGGGTAATGCCGAGTTGACTTAGAATATCCCGAACGGGCGTGCCGATTTCTGCAACTGCGAGCTTAACGCTTTCATCTTTATCAATAACAGTTATTGTTTTTTTAACCGGAATTTTTCCGCTTGTAAAAGCACGGCCGACAGAAGCGACAGCTTCCGCCGTAATAAAGCATACGCCAAGATCTTCAGGGCTTTGTCCTGCAGGCACAATCCGGCTTAGAATGTTTCGCATAATCAGATAGGGAGATGCTGCAGGGTAACCGGTATCAATGGTGCTGACCCGGGCGTCGATATCGCCGAATTCATGTTTAAAACCACGGGGCAAAACAATTATGATGTCATCTGCACCGGTTATATCTTTTAAAATATCAATTCCGGACTTTATTGAATCGATAGCAGTTTTTACAATGTACTGGTTCGTATAAACCAGAAGATCATTCTCGCAACCTGAAATAACAATGGTATTTATCGGTTTCTCTGGATTAATAAGTGAGTTTAGGGGCAGATTACCCGGCACACAGGCAAGAAAATCTTTGGCTGTATTTGCTGTATCTGGGGATGACGTTTTGGCGTATTTTTCAAATTGTTCGTCTATCTCTTCATTATCAGAAACATTAATCGAGACAGCAGTGTAAAAAGCTCCAAAATCACCGGTTAAAGAAGATATGGATGATATTGTTCCTGTAACGGAAGAGATTACATATGTATCCTCATTGTTGATGAAAAACAGTTTTTGGCCGGATTTAATTTTATCGCCTTCTTTAACAGATAAGGTTCCATCCTTTTGTTCCGGAAAAGTGCTTAATAAAAGGGTAACATTTTCCGAACAGGAAATTTCTTCAGGTTCAGGCAGCTTATCCGGAAGTGTTTTATATTCAAAACGGGGTTTAGCTAAACCGAAAAATGATCTTTTTATCATAGTTGGACCTTTATCGTATTTTTTTCGCCACAAAGACACAAAGGCACGAAGAAAAACGTTAATAGATTATAGGGTTACATGACGTGGCACGACGCACATTTTTCAGGGCCGGCTTCATTTTCCTTGTGACAGTTAATGCATTGCGAATGGAAAGCATCTACTCTTTTAGTGATTTTCGAGTCTTCAATTTCGTCCGATTCATGACACTCGGCACAAGCCTCTGGAAAGGCATCTTCTTTTTCAGTTAAACTGTGACAGTCGCCGCATGCACGGAGTGCAGCTTCATCTTCTTCTGGATGATGATGGCATTGTTCGCAGGAAATTCCATATCCTGCATCTCCCGTGTGTGTTTTGTGGTCGAATAAAACTTTTCCAGCTACACCTTTGAACATCAATCTCATCGGGCTTTCCGGCGTTTTGGCGGAAAAGGCTGCAATGGCATAGCTTAAAACACCCACAACAAATAAAATAATTGCAAGTGCATATGCCAGCCGCAGTTCTTTCTTTGAAGTCATATATAGCTTCCTTTCAGGGTCTCGTTAAATTCATCACCAAGGTTTGATCATTGGGAAAGCATTTTTTTATTCAGGCCTGCATAACACAACTATAATGATGGTTCAAGATCTTTTTTTAGCGAAAAAAAGTGAAAATGAATAAATAAAAAGGCGAGGTTTAAGGCATGAACAAAAATTAATTGATAATCAGCAATAGATTTGCAGCATTTTTCAATAAGGAATTGGACTCGTCATCTACAACCAGGACCTTCTTTTCCAATTATTTTTTGTTTTTACTATATGATCTAAATTTTCCGTTAGTAGTTTAACATCGTCAGCTATGAATACATATGCATCTCCGGATAAGCGAAAGAAACCATTTTCAGCATTTGCTTCGAGTGAAAAAAGTACCACAGGAATTTCAGGTAGAATTTGATTAGCTTTTATGAGTATGTTCAGCCACTGCCATGAAGGCATATCAGGTTCAAGCAAAATGATATCAAGATCTTTTTTGTTCATGTTCAAAAAATCATTTGTATCTAAAAAATAGTAAAGATCATGATCAAGGTTTTGAAGTGACATTGTGATTAATTCAATGCTGTCAGAATTTTTAGTTGAAATAGGGGAGACGATTTTAAATTTTTTCATTTTTTTCACCTCTGATAGCACTCTCTTTCAAAATTAAATGCCACACGGGAAAAATGTCAGAATCAATCCCTTGCCGCGAAATCTTCCAGAAAGGGGGATTAAATCAATATCACAAGTCGTTTCGGATAACCGGTATCCTTTTATTGAACAGGATGCATAAGACGTGAGCACTTCGGTTACCTTTTTTTCCGCCTCTTTTGAAAAATAATCCGAAAGGCTACTGCCGACATTGATGCTGGTGCCGTTGAATGATAAGGTCATAGTTTCTTTATTGGTCAAAACTATCATTCCTTCTGCGCTGATACCGATTACCGGAAAGGGCAGATCCTCAAGTATTACCCTGGAAAGCTCAAGAGCCTGATTTTGAATTTCAAGTGTTTTTGTTCTTTCCTGCACCAGCTTTTCCAGGTTTTCGTTAATATCTTTTAGTTCATTATTTTGCTGGATGACCTTTTCATCAAGTTTCTTGTTGGCCTGGATAAGATCATACTGTTTAAGGGCCTGTTTGATTTCCAGTTTTAAATTCTGATCGTTCCAGGGTTTTAGCAGAAATTTGTAAATATGTCCCTTATTTATGGATTCAGTAATGGAATCCACATCCGTATAACCGGAAAGTATTATTCTTATAACGTCAGGATACTTCGTCTTTAAAGCAGCCAGAAATTCCGTGCCGCTCATTTTCGGCATCCTCTGATCGGATATTACTATGTGAACGTCATTTTCTTCCATAACCATCAGGCCTTCTTCACCGCTCGATGCCATTAAAAGCCTGTAGTCTTCTTTTCTCAGGAGGCGTTTTAATGATCGCAGAATGTTCTTTTCGTCATCCACGCATAATACTGCGTGACAGTTCTCGCTCATTTTATTCCCCTCGCGATTATTGCTTTATTTAATCCTCTTCTTTAAGGAAAAAGTCACATGCCGATTCGATTTCAGCTTTCAGCTTTTCATACCACTCGCCTGTGTTTTCCAGGCAAGACCCCAGCATCTCAACTGCATCAGGATGGACAGTAGATATGCTTATTGATTTTTCAGATTCCATTGCACAGTGATTCACAATAATATCGGCTCCGTAAACAATGAGAACCATCTCATAATTACTGACACTTTTTCGAACAGCATGATGACATTTAACAGCATCAACCAGATGGTCCGGAAACTGCCATTTTTTTGCAAGAAAGCTTCCTATCCTGGGGTGTTTTACAGAAATTTCCTTTTTTTCCGCTTCATAAAAGGTCAGGTTTTCTTTTTGAGCTGTTATCCATACCCTTGTAAAAAGATCTTGAAAGTACTGTGATAAAACCAGCTTGCCGATATCATGAAGCAGGCCCGCCGTGAAGGCACGGTCACGCAAATCTCCTCGACCAATTGTCTTGACGAGGAAAGCCGCCCCATAGGCCGTGGCGAGGCTGTGTTTCCAC
>JASJGP010000458.1:0-9997 GCA_033791485.1 Desulfobacterales bacterium
GTTATACAAAGATATCCTTGATTTTATAAAGAAAAATAAAATAAAACTGGTAGGGCTTAATATACCTTTTTATATTCCACCAAGAATCCGTGTGGGCGGTATTAAAAACCTGCCCATTAACGATAAAAAGCATCTTCCCGATAAAATAGATACCTCAAACTCTGCTCATAGAAATTACGTTAAGGGAATTTTTATGCTTCATCATCATAAAGTGAGAAAAAATTTTGAATATTTCTATGAGGCTCAGTGTGTGTGGGAAGATATTATGGCTCAATCGATCGCTCGTAGTATAAAAAATAATAAAATGGTTGTTTTATCCGGAAACGGTCATATCATTCGCAAATTCGGCATTCCTGACCGGGTCTTTTCCAGGATAAAGGAGCCTTTTAAGACCATTTTCCCTGCACGTTCAGGGACCGAAGCAAAGCTTTCATATGCCGACTATATATGGGTAACACATCTAAAAAATCAGTAAGCGTTCACAGGCACTGCACCTTAACGCGCTCAGGGCGACCAGCATAAGAGACTATATCTGGCCGCCTCGAGAACGCACATCTGCAGCACCTGTGAACGCTTACAAAACGGAAATTGTGCGACCTTTTTGTACCGAATGGACGTGAACGGGCACAAAAATCCTAAAAAACCAGAGGTTAAAAACTAAGATAGCCCTAAGATCCATGCCAACCGACGCTGATAAAATAAAAGCCCCTATCTTTTCGTAATTTATAATATTCCAATTTTAAGCACAATATATTGATTTTTCTTGTTGACATACTACAATATGTTGTGATAGGAAGATTTCCTTTGTTAAGAAAATTAAGTCAGCGATTACCTCACAGAGTTGATTTTCAAGCAAATTATCCAAATAAGAAGCTACACATTTTTCAAAGGGCTCTTGTCGACATTACGACGCTGAGAGCCTAAACCAATTTCACAGCAGAAGCGGAGGTAGTACAATTGTTTCAAGAGATTAAAAAACGTGATGAAAGGATCGTAAAATTTGATTCATCCAAGATTACAGCAGCTATAGCAAAGGCTGGAAAGGCAACCGGGGAATTTGAGGGAAAAGAAGCCAAAAAGCTAACACTTCGCGCCCTAACTCTGGCCCACGAGACGTGCATCGAGAACATTCTCGATGTTGAAGAGATTCAGGACATAGTGGAGAGGGTGCTTCTTGACTCCCCGTTTTACAAGACCGCCAAGGCATATATTTTATACAGGGAACAACACGCCCAGATAAGAAGAATAGAAACCAAGGCCCATATTGATCTTGTAGAACATTATATTAAGAAGCTTGACTGGAAAATAAAAGAAAACAGCAATATGTGCTATTCGCTCCAGGGGCTTAACAATTATATATCTTCAGATGTAACCACGGAATACTGGCTTGGCCAGATATACCCCCCTGAAATACGACGCGCGCATAAAAAAGGTGATATTCATGTGCACGATTTAAGTCTTCTTTCCGTGTATTGCGTCGGATGGGATCTGCAGGATTTACTTAAAAGCGGGTTTAAGGGTGTTGAGGGTAAAGTAGAAAGCGCACCACCAAAGCATCTCAGATCAGCTTTGGGGCAAATTGTCAATTTTTTCTATACGTTGCAGGGTGAAGCAGCAGGTGCCCAGGCCATTTCTAATTTTGACACACTTCTTGCTCCATTTATACGCCATGATAACCTGACATATAAAGAGGTTAAGCAGGCTATGCAAGAATTTGTTTTTAATATAAACATTCCTACCCGTGTTGGTTTTCAGACTCCCTTTACAAACATCACCATGGATCTTTATGTGCCCTCTATTCTCAAAGACTATTCCGTGGTCATAGGCGGAGTTGAGCAAGAGGAGACATATGCCGGGTTCCAGCAGGAAATGGATATTATTAATAAGGCTTTTGCCGAAGTTATGATGGAAGGGGATGCAAAAGGAAGGGTTTTTACCTTTCCCATTCCTACGTATAATATTACAGCCGACTTTGACTGGGAAAATCCAAATCTTGAAATGATCTGGAAGATGACCGGAAAGTACGGAATTCCTTATTTTTCCAATTTTGTGAATTCAGACATGTCCCCCGATGATGCCAGATCCATGTGCTGCCGTCTGCGCCTGGACAACAGGGAACTTTTGAAAAGAGGCGGCGGGCTTTTCGGCGCGAATCCTCTTACCGGGTCTATCGGTGTGGTAACCATCAATCTTCCGCGGATAGGGTATGTTTCTGAAAACGAAGAAGAGTTTTTCAGCAGCTTAAGAGAAAAAGTGCTTTTATCCGTTGACAGTCTTGCCATCAAACGTAAAGTCCTGGAAAAATTTACGGACAAGAATCTTTATCCTTACTCAAAGTTTTATCTAAGAGAAATTAAAAATAACACCGGCCTTTACTGGAAAAACCATTTTTCCACTGTCGGTATTATCGGTATGAACGAGGCATGTCTTAATTTTATAGGGGAAGATATCACAAGTCCAGCCGGACAGGCCTTCTCACTTAAGGTCATGGATTTCATCCGTGACATGATTTCACAGATTCAGGAAGAAACAGGAGACATTTTCAATCTCGAGGCAACACCGGCGGAAGGGACAACATACCGTCTTGCCCTGCTTGATAAAAAAATGTATCAGGACATTATTTGTGCAAATGAAGATGACTACCAAAAAGGAGGGGCGCCGTATTATACCAATTCTACTCAACTTCCTGTAAATTATACTGATGATATTTTTGAAACCCTTATGTTGCAGGATAATCTTCAGACAAAATATACCGGAGGAACAGTCCTTCACCTTTTCCTTGGAGAGATGGTCAGTGACACTACGACACTCAAGAGACTGATTAAAAAGGTTGCAAATAAGTACCGGCTTCCGTATTTTACAATATCACCGACTTTCAGTGTATGCCCAACTCACGGTTACCTTAACGGGGAACAGAAAAAATGTTCTGTCTGCCAGCAGGAAACAGAAGTTTATTCAAGGGTTGTGGGATATTTAAGACCTGTTAAACAGTGGAATGACGGCAAGCTGGCGGAATTTGGCATGAGAAAGACATTCAAGTTAACGCAGGACAGGGTTGATGAAGAGACACCTGCTACTGTGGACACGACGTGCGCTGTGCCGGAGGATAAGCCTTGTGGTTTTGAAGAAAGGGCTGAAGAACTGCGGGCATAAAACATACATGGTATAAGATAAAATGGTATTTGGTGGATTACAGAAAAATTCGTTTATAGATTATCCGGGAAAAATAAGCTGTGTCCTTTTTACCTCCGGGTGTAATTTTGACTGTCCCTATTGCCATAATCCTGATCTTGTGAACGGGTGCGCAAAGTATTCCCCATTTTCAACAGAAGATGGTGTCTATGATTTTCTTGACAGTCGAAAGTCGTTTTTAGACGGTGTTGTAATTTCCGGGGGTGAGCCTACTTTGCAAAAAGACCTTGTTTCACTTTGCGAAAAAGTGAAAAACATGGGTTACCCGGTAAAACTCGACACCAACGGGAGCAGACCCCAGGTTATAAAGCAGCTTATAGACAACGGTCTTGTCGATTATATTGCCATGGACATTAAAACAGATCCCTTTAATTACTCCCCTTTAATCAAAAAGGATTGTAAGCCGGAAAACATTATTTCAAGCATTCGTATCATTATGGAATCGGATTCGGCCTATGAATTCAAAACTACATGCATAAAACCGATTATAAATAAGCACGTTATTGAAAGCATTTCCCGCCGTATTAAAGGAGCTATGCTGTACGCCCTTCAGGAGTTTCAAAATACAGATGTGCTCCACCCTGAGTTTTTCCAGGAAAATGAAGAACCTTATGACTGTAACGAACTTTTGCAATTTAAGTCCATCGCAGAGCCGTGGGTCAAAAAGTGCATTGTCAGGTAATCCGGTAGCTTTTTATTATGGCACCTACCTTTGATTGGAAAATCCTTTTTATAGATGATGAAGAAGGTATCCGTAAAGTCATGACCGTAACCCTGGAAGACGCAGGATATGAAGTTGTGACCGCATATGATGGCGAGAACGGAGTGCGTTTGTGTGAAGAGATATCGCCGCATATCGTTATTACTGATGTCCGAATGCCAAAAATGGACGGGATTCAGGTCCTGGAAGCTGTTAAAAAGATAGACCCGGATATCGAAGTTATAGTCGCAACCGCCTTCGGAGAGATGGATCTCGCTATACGTGCCCTACAGCTTGATGCTTCTGATTTCATCACAAAACCCATAAACGACGAAGCCCTTTTCCTTGCCTTAAAGCGTGCTCAGGATCGCTTCACCGCCAGAAAACAACTCAAAGATCATACAACCCTCCTTGAAATGGGGTGGGCGCAAACCACACAGGAACTGATCAGGACCTTTTCTTTTCAGGAAAATCTAATCCAAAGCTCCATGGACGGCATTATAGGGTGTGATGAAAACGACAACATAGTTACCTACAACAGAATTATGGAGCAGATGCTCGGTTACTCAAAAAAAGAGGTTCTAAGCGGAATGACGCTGGGGCAATTTTTTCCTCCTGGAGAAGAAACAAAGCTTAAGAAAAAACTAAGTAGTGAAGGATATGGAGGGGAAAACTTTCTTTTTTTATACGAAACCGTCCTTTTACGGCCATCCGGTCGTAAAATTCCTGTTCAGGTTTCAGCTTCCGTTCTGTTCGAGGACGATGGCAAAACCGGGCTGGTATGTTTTTTCAGGGATCTTCAGGAAATTCGAAGGCTGGAACGGGAGGTTGCGGATCAGGCCAGGATACTCCATCAGGATAAAATGATGTCTCTGGGACGACTGGCGGCAAGCGTAGTCCATGAAATTAACAATCCGCTTGCAGGAATTCTTAATTATGCACGCCTAATGGTTCGAGTACTGGGACGTGGACCTCTGAAGGAAGACCAGCGCAAAAAATTCCAGCAGTACCTCAATCTTGTGGAAAGCGAGACCAGTCGGTGTTCTCAGATCGTTTCAAATCTTTTGACGTTTTCCCGCAAATCGCCGATCTCTTTCGAGCAGGTCAGTGTTGAAGATCTTCTGCGGCGCTGTATCCTCCTTTGCCAGCATAAACTCGAGTTGAGTAATATTCACCTTGAGCCTCGTATAGAGCCGGAAATCCCTACCGTGAAAGGAGATGCCAACCAGTTGCAGCAATGTATTATCAACCTGATTTTCAACGCTATTGATGCCATGCCTGAAGGGGGAGATATTTATCTTGAAGGAGGCTACGATTCCGGGAAAAATCTTGTCATAATAAAGGTAAATGATACTGGATCAGGAATCCAAGAGGAAGATATTCCGCACATTTTTGAACCCTTTTTTACTACAAAAGATGAGGGATATGGAGTAGGTCTGGGTCTTTCTACCGTTTATGGCATCATAGAACATCACAAGGGGACCATAAAGGCGGAAAGCCCTCCAGGCAAAGGAGCTATATTTACCATACAGCTTCCTGTATGAAATTGTTTTATAAATAATCCCACCCGCACAATTATGAATGAATGCTTTCCTCAACTACCCAGAATAAAGGCCTTTTAAGCCCCGAACGAATTCCAAAGGTGAAATAATTTCCTTGTAAGTTAATTTAGGGTATGATAGACGGCTTTGTTGGTATATTACCGTTACCAGCTACAAAAGTTTTTTCAGTATCAGAAGATACAAAGCATCCAGCGGGGTCCCAAATCACTTTTGGAAAATTCTCCGGATGTCGAGGAGCTTCTCCATTATGTTCTTAGACTTAAACAACTTAAAAAAGCAATGGTTTCAACTCAAAAGGGGGCATAAATGTCTATTAAAATAGGCTTTTACATTTGCCACTGTGGGATAAACATCGCATACAAAGTCCGCGTAGAGGAAGTAGCAGACTTTGCCCGTAAGCTTCAAGATGTAGTGGTGTCACGGGATTATAAATTCATGTGTTCGGATCCCGGGCAGGAGATGATTGAAAAAGATATTAAAGAATATGGCCTAAATAGAGTTGTGGTCGCTTCCTGTTCACCAAGATTACATGAAAAGACTTTTCAGGGAGCTTGCCAGAGGGCCGGGTTAAACGCGTATTTTTTCCAGATGGCTTCTGTGCGGGAACAGGTTTCCTGGGTGACGGAAGATGAGGATGAAGCTACAAGAAAAGCAAAAACACTGGCGGCGGCGGCCATCAACCGTGTTAAACATCACTACAGCCTTGAAACCCGTGAAGTGAACGTTCTGCCGGATATCATGGTGGTCGGCGGCGGCATAACCGGCATGCAGGCGGCCTTGGACATCGGCGATTCAGGTCATACGGTATATCTGGTGGAAAAAGAAACCACAATCGGGGGACATATGCTCCAGTTCGACAAGACGTTTCCCACCCTCGACTGTGCTGCCTGTATCGGAACGCCAAAAATGGTTGACGTAGCCCAGAATCCGAACATTCAACTGCTTTCTTACAGCGAGGTAAAGGAAGTATCGGGATACATCGGCAACTATACGGTTAAGATCCGCCGAAAGCCGCGGTACATAAAAGAAGGTGTATGCACAGGATGTGGTGAATGTACCAAGGTCTGTCCGGTTACTGTGCCGAGCATATGGGACGAGGGGCTTGGGGATAGAAATGCTATCTACAGATCCTTTCCCCAGGCAGTTCCCATTACATTTTGTATAGAAAAAAAAGACCGGGCGCCATGCGTGATTACATGTCCGGCCGGTATTAATGTGCATGGATATGTTCAGCTAATCGGCCAGGGTAAATATCTTGAGGCAGTTAGGCTGATCATGGAACGGCTTCCACTGCCCGGTGTGCTTGGTCGGGTTTGTCCTCATCCTTGTGAATCCCAGTGCCGAAGGATGGAGGTCGACACAGCGATTGCCATTAGAGATTTAAAGCGTTTTGCTGCAGATCAGGTGAACCCGGATGACCTGGCCGAACCAGAAATAAAGGATCGCCCTGAAAAAGTGGCTGTAGTAGGTTCCGGTCCGGCAGGATTGACTGTTGCCTATTATTTGAGGTTGAAAGGTTTTCAGGTAAAGATTTTTGAAGCCCTGCCGATTTTGGGCGGCATGCTTCGCGTGGGCATTCCTGATTACCGCCTGCCTCCGGAAATTCTGGATAAAGAGATAAACCACATTCTCAGTCTGGGTGTTACGGCGCAGACCGATGTTAGATTCGGCTCGGACTTTACTCTTAAGGATCTTGAGGAACAAGGGTTTTCCGCCGTTTTCCTTGGAATTGGGGCGCACAATTCCATGAAAATGCGTGTTTCCGGTGAAGATGATACCATAGGCGTAATTGATGCGGTTAGTTTTTTAAGGGATGTGAATCTGGGTAACAAAACCTGTCCTGGAGATCAAATTGTTGTCGTTGGTGGTGGAGATGTGGCCATTGATGCTGCGCGCGTGGCAAAACGCCTGGGCGCACAGACCGTTACAGTGGTTTATCGTCGCTCAGAACGTGAAATGCCGGCCTATGAAGAAGAAGTTCATGGCGCTGCAGAGGAAGGGATAAATTTTCACTATCTCACCGCTCCGGTCCAAATAGTGGAAGAAGACGGGAAGGTAAAGGGTTTTGAGTGTATAAAGACGGAACTGGGAAAGCCTGACGCCAGCGGCCGCCGCCGGCCGGTACCTGTAGAAGGCTCCGAGTTTATTATTGACTGTGATGCTATAATTCCGGCCATTGGCCAGAGAATAGATTCATCATGGGCGGGCAAGGAACCTGCATTGAAATGGACTTCAAGGAACACGCTTGGGGTAGAGCCATATACGATGCAGACATCAATTCCCCATGTGTTTGCCTGTGGTGATGCGGTTACCGGTCCCGCAACTGTTATTGAAGCTGTAGGAGCAGGACATAAGGCTGTTGAAGCTATTTGCCGTTTCATCGAAGGTGAAGATCTTCAACTCTATGCAGAGCAAATAGCGGCAGAGGAACCTCCGGGTCAGGACTGGAAGGAAATTGGAAAAGACATTTCAACAGGTGTAAGAGTGCAGTCACAATTTAAAGACCCGCAGGAAAGGATTAATTCCTTTGAAGAGGTGGACCTTGGGTTTTCTGAAGAGGAAGCCAGGATGGAAGCTTTGCGCTGCCTGAACTGTGGTGTCTGCTGTGAGTGCATGGAATGCGTCAAAGTCTGCGAGGCAAAGGCAATAGACCATACAATGAAGGAAGAAGAAATAGAGGTGCAGGTAGGAAGCATCATTCTTGCGACCGGATATGATATCATGGATCCTTCGCCAATGAAACAGTTTGGCTACGGGACATATCCGAATGTTTTTACCAGCCTTGAGTTTGAACGCCTGAGTAATGCCACCGGCCCCACCGGCGGACAGATCCTGATTAGAGATGAAAACGGGGAGTTGACTAAAACCCCGAAAAGTGTCGCCCTTCTTCACTGTATTGGAAGCCGGGATGTGAACTATCATGAATATTGCTCGAGGGTTTGTTGTATGTACGCCCTAAAATATACTCACCTGATAAAAGAAAAGGTTGGGCACGATACAAATGTCTATGATTTTTACATTGATATGCGCTGTTTCGGTAAAGGGTACGAGGAATTTTACGAAAGATGCCAGAAAGAGGGCACTAATTTTATAAGAGGGAAAGTGGCTGAAATTACCGATCAGGCAACAACCCCTGAAGAAGAGGGTAAACTTATCGCAATTGCTGAAGATACGCTGCTTGCCAGCCGTTTACGCGTTCCAGTGGATATGGTTGTCCTGTGTGTTGCCATGGAGGCACGAAAAGATGCAATCGATGTGGGAAGGGTTTTTGGAGTCAATATTGGCGCAGACGGCTTTTTTCTGGAAGAACATCCAAAACTGGGGCCACTCAATACGGCTACGGACGGAGTATTTATCGCCGGAGCCTGCCAGTCACCCAAAGATATACCTGATGCTGTCGCCCAGGCATCAGGAGCGGCCGCCAAAGCTCTTGCTTTAGCGACAAGGGGGTATGTCCAGGTCCCTTCAACTATCTCCTGGATAGATCCGGATGTTTGCGCCGGTTGCCAAACATGTATCAACCTTTGCCCTTATACTGCCATTGAGTTTGATGAGCGTAGAGGGGTGTCGGTGGTAAATGAGGCTATCTGCAAAGGTTGCGGAAGTTGCAGTGGATTTTGCCCAAGCGGCGCTGCGCAGGTCAGGCATTTTAAAGAAGAACAAATTTTTGCAGAACTGGACGGCATCATGGATGCACTGTATATGGTAGGCCAATAGTCGGTTTTTTAATGCGGCTGGTATGCTACCGAATACGCCCATTCGGAATAAAAAGGCTGCACAATCTCAGTTCTGTAAGCGTTCACAGGTGCTGCAGATGTGCGTGCACAGAGGAACTAGCTATAGTCTGCTATGCTGGTTGCTCTGAGCGCGTGCAGATGCGGTGCCTGTGAACGCTTACCCGAATTTTAATAGTCTTGGAGGAGATATGGAAGATTTTGAACCAACCATCATCGCTTTTGTCTGTAACTGGTGTACATACACTGCCGCCGATCTGGCCGGGACCTCCAGATTGAGCTATCCAAAGAATGTCAGGCTGATCCGGGTTATGTGTACCGGAATGGTCGATCCCCAGTACGTGATCAAGGCCTTTTTAGAAGGGGCTGATGGAGTCCTTGTCAGCGGGTGCCACCCTGGCGACTGCCATTACATCAATGGAAATTATAAGGCTCGAAGAAGGATCAAGCTTTTAAAGGAAATCCTTCCTCAATTTGGTTTTGATGATAAACGGCTGAGATTAACCTGGATTGGAGCAAGCGATGGAATCCAATTCGCTGAAATAATGCGGGATCTGGTTACTCAGATAAAAACCCTCGGTTCAAACGAGGCCAAGTTAAAAATGGTTATTTAGTAAGCTGGGTTATCTGCCAAGCAGCTTAACAGCTAATTTTGGAGGACACTATGGCGATAAGCGTAAAAATTGACGTAAAAGACCAGGATATTTTATCATCACTGAAGAACTTTTTCCGATCCATCCTCCAACTGGAAGATGTCAGTGCAATCCTGGTTCCACAACACCTTCCCATGAAGAATGTTGTAATGCCTA
>JASJGP010000459.1:0-3955 GCA_033791485.1 Desulfobacterales bacterium
TTTTAAAGAGTTATGTCACAATGCCATTAAGTTAAGAATAAATCTATTTGGAAGCTGGCTCTGTTTCGGTCTTGACGATGTGAAACTAAAGCCATATTTCCGTGTTATTTTAAAATGCAGAAATATCTTACTTAAACGATATTGTCGTCTTAACGTATTATTTTATTAAGTTGCTTTAAAAGAACTGAACACTCTATTAAGTAATAGCCAGGATTTTTCGCTTAAATATTTAATATTAATAAATCGCTGCAGTAGCTCAGAAAAAACAGCAATGCCAAAATACAGGACAAAGATAAACGTAATTCTGGCGACCATTTCTGACTCAAATAAACCGTAAAACTGAGCATGGGCGCCGAAAACGATGGGCATGTGGACGATAACCGTAATCAGGGTAGCCCTTGCCAAAAAAGAAACAATACTAAAGCCTGGCAGGCGCCTTGCTATTTCAAAGAAAAATAGAGTATTAACAATATAGGTGGCAGATATCAGTAATGACTCAACAGGTAATGCCATTGAGAAATCAGAAGTCATGTTTCTGAAAGGGAAGGCACCGTCAAATCCGATAGATTTTGTCAGATAAGTCCATACAGCAATAACACCTAGCCAGGCTAAAATCAGTAGAAAAACCTGTGGCGTTGTGGCTAGCTGGCGTTTTTTGTGTAGATACATCCCCAGCAGAAAAACAGTTAGCCAGTTTGGCAGCAGCATGTAGGCAATAAAGTCTTTTCCCCAGGCCATAAAAAGACATCGAACAATATTTTCAAAAATAAAGGCCAGTACCAGGTGCTTCTTACCGATATCTTTTCCCTGTATAAAAAAATACCAGAACAGCAGCATATGAAGATAGGTACCAATATACCAGGTAGTCGGGTTGGCTGGGAAATTGTCGAAAAAAACGTTTGCCCCAAAAAAGAAAGGCAGGTAATTACTGGGGTTAGTATCGCCCTTAAGAAAAATAAACAGGATGCTTAAAAAAATGGCAAAGACAATACCGTAAAAATAAAATGGGAATATTCTGTTATAAACGCTTTTTAATGGTGGTTTTGTGTTATTTGCCAGCCCCCAGCCGGTAATGAATACAAAAAAAGCAACGCCAATTTGCTTGGTATGCACGGGTTGAGTTAACTGGTTATAAAAGTTAGACGGGTCGCCGATAATGTGCCCGAATATGATTAACAGCATCCCCGCTGCTTTCATTAGGTCGATAAAATTCTGGTGTTTTAGATTAGCTGGCATAACGAGTTTACTATGTAGGTCAGTTATTCATTAATATCAAGGTTTTTAACAAAGCGAGCAGGGTTTCCGGTAACGATAATATGCGATTTGATATCTGTTGTAATTACAGAACCGGCTCCAACCATGCTGCCTTCTCCGACATCGGCAATAATGATCGCGCCTTCACCAATCCAGACATTTCTTTCCAGCTTAACCTGGCTTAATCGTTCAGCTGAATAGGGGGTCCACATACCATCGTCACCTAAAACATGCAGTGCTTTACCACTTAATATACTCACACGGCTACCAATAAGGCAGTGCTCTCCTAAATGGGCTGAGCCAATTATTGAATAACTACCAATGTAGACATGCTTTTCTACGGTAGTAGATCGGTGTGAAAAAATTGATCCAAAGCCAATGTAGCAATGGGAAGAACATTCATCCAGGGTCAAAGAATAAAATGCGCGGCGTAGAAAAGCGCCGGGTAGGCCGGGAAGTATGGCCAAAATATGGGCGCATGTATGGAAAAATAACTCAGCATTTTTGGAGAAAATTAACGCTTCCAGTTTACAGAGAGTGATGAGTGGGAGAACCAGTATCAGGGAAAGAAAGTTCAAGAGGAATTTTATAGTTTGTTTCATATAAGCGGTGGAAGGCTGTTTGTTTTTCGTGCTAAATAATTTATGGCCGAAGCTTATCTAGCCTTGTTCTGTTTTGATACGTCGCATGCGTTTGAAGCGCTCATTGTATGTCGTCTCATCGGTGATAACAATTTTCCCTGGCACCTTGTAGGATTGCAGTCTGTTCTTGCAAAAAACCATCGTGCGGGCTTTGAGTTCTCTTTGCGTTTCTGGCGCTTTTAACTTGAATTTAGCAACAATCATCTTGCCGGTAATTGCATGATCCTGGCCAAAAACTACAACGTCTTCAACGTTATCCATTTCCAGCAGGACGCTTTCTACTTCGGCAGGGAATACTTTGTAGCCGCCAACATTGATGATCTCACTTTCTCGACCAAGGATTCTTACCCATTCCCCATCCTGCTCGACAAGGTCGCCGGTATCAAGAAAGCCTTCAGCATCAAAAGGGTCAGGAGCATTAAGGTAACCGAGCATAGCAGAGTCAGATTTAATCCATAAGGTGCCATTGACAATTTTAGTGGTGAATTCCTCGCCTCCAATCTTCAACCAAAGTGAGTCAGACGCGCGTGACTTGGAGCGCAGGATGCCAACTTCTGAAAGTCCATAGGTCTGCTGTAGAGTGGTATCAGGCAGTATTTTAGTGAGCCTTTTCAGGGTGCTTTCCTGCATGGGCTCGGTTCCGTATGTAATAAGCTTTAACGATGAAAGGTCAAATTCTTCATAAGCTTTTGATAGCATTAGCAGGTTGAGGAAAGTCGGCGATGTTGGTAAAAGATCTGCTTTAAAAGACTGTATGGCCTGGCATACGCTAGCAGGTGTTCTGTCATCAGAAACGATGATGGTACCGTTATTGGCCAATGTATAAAGCAGTGAATTAATGCCGCCAATATGATCAAGCTGTAGGAATATTAACATCCTGAGAGGTTTTCTGGGGGTGCGGAACTTCTCCATCAACTTGTTAAGGTCCTGCACAATGGCTTTACTTTTTCCGGTAGAGCCGGAAGAAAAAAGTACCAGCCCCGGGCTTTCCCTTTGTTTCAGTTCGCTATAGAGCGAGTGCTCAGCTTTTCTCCCGGTGACGTTAACAACCGGTGTATCATCAAGCAGGCTGATATCATATTCTGTACTGGCTATTTCCCGGAATTCTTTGAAGTGATTACGTGAATCTCGGGATAACGGAACGATAATATTTTTATTTTTCGTCAAAGCTAGCAAAAGTGATATAGATTGTGGAGAGTAATCACCATCAAATGAAACAACCGCACCCTGAGGAATATTATTTTGTTCTAGCCATTCATTGTAGTCTTTATATGTATTTAAAAGTTCTTCATAGGTTGCTGAAAAGCCTGAAGCCACCAAAGCTTGATGGGATGGGTTTTCCTGCATTTTTTGCAGAAAATAATTAATCATCAGGATACTCCTCCAAGGTAGACAACCTGTCCGCTAATCATTTTGCTTTCCGGGCGTAGGAAAAAATCTGCAAGATTAATAACATCCTCCGGTGTAGCCATTTTCTGAACGGCCTGGCGTTTTATTAGCCTGGCGATTTTATCTTTGGCAACACCGTTGATTAAAGCCGTTTCGATAGGTGATGGGCCAATCGCATTACAGGTGATGCCAAAACTTCCATATTCCTTTGCGATAATACGAGTTAATGTTTCAACAGCACTTTTACTCGCCGCATATATTGACTCTCCTTCAAGCTGAAGAGGAACGGCTACTGTAGTCATGTTGATAATCCTGGGGTGCGGGGCTCTTTTAAGCAGGCCGAATGCTTTTTGGCAGAATAGAAAGGTGCCCTGTACATTGATATCAAATATTTTCTGAAATGATTCAACGGGAGTCAGTGCAAATGCGTTCATGCTGGCAACTCCAGCATTATTGATAATAGCGTCAAGTTGCCTGATTTCTTTGCGCAAAGAGAAAAAAAAACGGGTTACATCTTCTGGTGAAGCAATATCGACCTGGTAGTGAAAATAATTGTCATGTTTAATTTCTCCTTCCGAGCGTGCACAGCCATAAACAGTATCGCCACTCTGCAGATAATGTTTAGCCAGCGCTTTCCCCAACCCTCGACTTGAGCCGGTGATTAGGATGTT
>JASJGP010000460.1:0-3988 GCA_033791485.1 Desulfobacterales bacterium
GGTAAGGTGATGCGTTGATGATGCAGATCCAGACGGACGATCCAGGCGAGCAATCGGTCCAAATATCCTGCTTTTTCAATACGTTTTCCGTTTTTACGCAGAGGCATAAGAGCCATTGCTGCCGGAAGAAGTGTAAGCAGCACAATCAGTAAACTGAATAAGCCCAGGCAGGAAAAGACGGCAAATTCCCGTATGGTTGTAATTTTATTGATCAAAAGAGATCCAAGGCCGATGGCCGTGGTAGCCACGGCCAGAATTGTGGGAAAAGTTACAGTCGCAAAAGTTGCCCTCGCAGCTTCTTGCGGGGATTCTGCAACTTTTGCCTGGGTTAAGTATTCGGAAACAATGTGCAGGCAATAGGCCGTCCCCACAGCGATGAGAAAGACCGGCACAATAAGGGTCAACATTGATAGCGGGATGCGGGTCAAGGCCATGAATCCCAAAGTCCAGGTCAGTGCAAATATAACACAAACCAGCGGCAGAAGAAGGTGCAAAAGATTGCGATAAAGACATAGCAGCACGACCGCAATGAGAAGAAAGGTGATGGGGGGAAGTTGGAGAAAATCTTTCTCTGTCAACCGGGCCAAAGCCTGGGAGACAAGCGGCATCCCGATCTGGTATAAAGAAAGATTCTCAGAAACGCCGGCGATCATCTCCTCCACATCTTTGATCACCATTTCCGCATTGGCCTCTTGTGCCAGCACAAGGGTGATGGCGGTTGATTTATGATCGGTCGAAAATAGATTTTTTCGGAACAGATTGACGGCATCCAATATATCGGCAAATTCTTCAAGGCTCTTCTCACCGGATATATCCACTGATTTGCGGATTCCAGGAAGGCTGATGATACGTCGCACACCCTTGATTTTGGAGGCTGTCTCGGTTAATTCCTCGATCTTTTTGAAAGTGGCCGGGTCAAAAATATTCTCACTTTTGACCACAACCCGTATGATCTCGTCCGAACCAAACAGGTCCTTGAATGCCTGATAGCGATGGGTGGCAGGCAGGTCTTCGATGACTAGGTCATAGATCGATGTTTTAAAAGAAAGTTGCGGAATCTGAAATGCAAACAGAAAAGTTATGGCCGTGATTATAACAATAACAATCCAGGGCCGATGCAGTATCTTATCTAGCAGGGTGCTATAAGATAGATTTTGCAAAAAGTTTCTAAGCATGGGTAATGTCGCGGATGTCCGCAGTTAACCGCGTGAGGGTTGCATGTTAAAATAATTGGTACGATTCATAATATAAACGAGAGATTATGTCAAATCAAAAGGTCCAGGGATCTGAATGCGGTTTGGCAACTTCTCAAAAACTTATGTTATGTGGGTTTTATATTTTTCCTGGAAAGCGATATTTTTAAAGGTTTATTTTACCATAGCCGTTCACGTTCAGGGTTCACCCTTTACCTAAAATCCTATGGAAGGGTAATTCGCCAGTTGACTTCCTGCCTGGCGGACGACTATCAGACCTTCTACATCAGGAAGAGCATTAATCAGTTCAATGCCTTTGGCAGGGCCCATAACCATTACGGCTGTGGCCAATCCATCCGCAAAGGTGCAGGTCCCTGCAATAATTGAAACACTTACAACACCGTTTTCAACAGGATATCCTGTCCTTGGATTAAGTATATGAGAATAGTGTTTTCCTTTAACTTCAAAAAAATTTCTATAATCTCCGCTGGTGGCAAAGGCTTTGTCTTTAAGCGTTACGATTTTGTATATCTCATCATAAGGAGCTTCTTTCCGCGGCCTGTTGACACCAACTCTCCAGCATCGCCCATCCTTTTTAACGCCTGAAGCGTAAACCTCCCCTCCAATTTCTACCAGGAAATTGTTGATATTTTCTTTTTTGATGAGTTCTGCCACCTTATCAACCGCATACCCTTTTGCAATCGAAGCCAGATCGATGGATATGGAGGCTTTCTTTTTTAAAAGATATCTGCCGTCAACCAGATCAATGTTATCAAAACCAATATCCATAAGAAGGTCGGCTATTTCTTCTTTTGTCGGAAGCCGATTTATTCTTTCCGACTTTCCAAACCCCCAAAGATTTACCAGGGGGTATATGCTGCCATCCCAGGCACCACCGGTCAGCTTGTAAAGTTTTTTAGACTCCATCATGACCTGCGCAAAATCCCGGGAAACCTTAAACCTCTGTCCTGCAATTTTCAAGGCGTTGAACCGGCTAATTTCGCTGTCTTTTCTATAGGTTGACATGCTTTGGTTTATCTCTTCAAGCCGTTTGTCTATCTTTTCCTTTAGACCAGATATCTTTTTTGAATGACTGGTAACCACCTTAATATGATAGGTTGTTCCCATGGTTTGCCCGGAAATAAGAATTTCTTTTGCATATCCGAATCCGGCATGTAGAAAAATAAACCCAATATAAATTATTATTTTTATATTTTTTATCACAACAGCAAACTTTGATGAATTCATAAAAACGGTTTTTTAAAAAGTCTTTGAAGCGTCGGATGGCATCGTTAAAAGGCTCATATACAAGGCGTAGCGGTTTTTCGGGGACGAGACTATACTTATAGTATGTCGAGTTCCTGAAAAATCGCTACAACGCAGTAGATGAGACTTTTAACGATGCCATCAACAAATCCGTGGCAACTGCTCTCCTGTCAGCATATCAACAATCCTGGTTCCGCCAATATTGGTTTCCATCACCACCCTGCCGGGAGAATCGGATAGCACCTCTCCAATGATACAGGCATCTTTTCCGAATTCGTCTGTTTTTATTGCCGCAAGCACTTCTTCGGCATGGTCCGGGCTGACAAAGGCAATCAGTTTTCCTTCGTTTGCAAGGTAAAGAGGGTCAAAACCTAAAAGTTCACATGCTCCGGCCACTTCGTCTTTAACTGGTATTTTTGACTCAAAAATCCTGATTCCTATCTTTGATTTTTCAGCAATTTCATTAAGGGCTGTTCCGACCCCTCCGCGTGTTGGATCACGGAGCACATGGATATCCGTGCTTGCGGAAAACATCCGGCTGACCATATGGTTCAGCGGCGCGCTATCACTTTTGATTGACAGTTCAAAGCTCATCCCTTCTCTTTTGGTAAGCACAGTAATCCCGTGATCTGCAATACTGCCGCTCAGCAGGATTTTATCTCCAGGCCTGGCATTGCTGATTGCTACATTTATTCCTTTGGGAATAAGCCCGATACCGGATGTATTAATAAATATCTTGTCCGCTGTACCTTTCGGCACAACTTTGGTATCACCTGTTACAACTTTAACATTTGCTTTTTGGGCAGCTATTCCCATTTCTTTTATAATTTTCTTTAGATCCGATATTAAAAACCCTTCTTCTATTATTAAACCTGCGCTTAGATAAAGAGGAGTTGCTCCGCACATGGCAATATCATTGACAGTTCCGTTTATTGCCAGATCTCCTATGTTCCCTCCCGGAAAAAAGATTGGATCAACCGTATAGGTGTCTGTTGAAAAGGCAAAACGTTTTCCTTCGATATCAAAAACCGCACCATCGTCAAGCTCAGAGAGAATAGGATTATCAAAAACAGGAAGCATGATATCTTTAGTCAGATTGTGGGAAATTTTCCCACCGCTACCGTGATCTAAAAGTATTTTTTCTGCATTCATTTTAAGCACCTTTGCTTGATTAATTATATATCGGGATTTATACAACTTATTGGATTTAACCATACGGAGCTGTTTTAAAAGATGAACGTCCAACATCGAACGTCCAACATCGAATTTTGAATAAGGTGTTCTGCCAATTTATAAACTGACGGAGCGGAGCGATTTCATCATTCAATGTTCAACGTTCGATGTTTATTTTTTTAGTATACCTTACACAATCCATCCGGTGCAAAATTAACTTAGCGGTTATGGGATGAAGCTTCTAACATGTATCGCTATGATACCGATAATAAGCAGCACACGTCCCTTCGCTGGATACCATGCATGGGCCTATAGGATTGATCGGTGTGCAGACGCTTTTATACAGGGAGCATTGG
>JASJGP010000461.1:0-12298 GCA_033791485.1 Desulfobacterales bacterium
TTTTTATAAATAGCATCCAATCGGCCCAAGCCCGGAAAAATCAACTTTCTCCCTCCGCCATATCCGGCAAAATAGTGATGTGAAATCGCACCAAAGGTAATGATAAAGCTTGCGCCTAAAATATCCCTGCGCATATAAACCGGAGTACCGTGCGTGGTTTTCCCTAATTTAGTAAAGATATTGTTTTCTCGACAATCGTGGTGAACGAAACGATATTTTTTGTATGTATCTCCGTAAAGCTCGTAAGATTCATTATCTGTCTGACGCGGGTGTGTTCCGTATGCAATATAAACTGTTATATTGCCTTTTACAGCCCCGAACTCTTTAAGCGTTTTGATTAACACCGGCAGAAAAAGCGGATACCCGCAAAGGCGGGTTTTATCTGCAAGCACAATTGCGACATCAGAAAAATCGGGTCTTAATCGTTTAAGCTCCTGCTGCACCCTGGTTTTAAACTCCGATGTTGTTATTTTAGCATCCGGGTCATTGATTCCAGGAATCCCGACATGATCCGGTAGTTTAAATTCAAATTTCTCTGTTCCGTATTTCAACGATATTTTTTTTGGCATTGCGGTTACCCTGGTTCTTATTTCTTGATCCTTTGATACTGTTTGTGTATGGTAGAAGTTAGACCTTTTAAACAGGAGGAAGCAATGATCACTGTTAGAGACATCATGACCAACGAACTCATCACGGTCACCCAGGATATGGATATTGCCGGAGCGGCTAAAATCCTGCTTGACAACCGGATTAACGGTGTACCGGTAGTGGACGATAGCGGCCAACTGGTGGGCATCCTGTGTCAAAGCGATCTTATTACCCAGCAAAAAAAGCTGCCAATCCCCACTCTTTTTACTTTCCTCGATGGGCTCATACGATTGACGTCTATGAAACAGCTTGAAAAGCAGGTCGGTAAAATCGCAGCCCTGACGGTTTCAGAAGCTATGACGCCTAATCCGGTCACTGTCAAGCTTGACACCAGACTCGAAACCGTTGCGGCCCTGATGGTGGACAGCAATTTTCATACCCTGCCCGTGGTCGAAGACTCGAACCTGGTTGGAGTAATCGGTAAAGAGGATGTTCTTCGCACCCTTCTACCAACCAATGAAAAACACTGAAAATTATACGTACTCCTAAAATAGTAATCCAATGGACGCCCTGGAAGTTCCGCAGGTTCCCATAAGTTTCCCGTTGGGACATTCACAGTCGACCGCGCAGAATTATAATGGCAAATAAGACGATGCCAAACAGGGCAAAATGAAAGCCATTGATTATTCTTTGATATTCCATTTTTTTCTTCTGGTCGGGTTCATTGCGAATCAAGTCTTTGAATTTCCGATAGTCCCCAAACGAACCCTTGATTACATCCACCGTTAATCCTTTTTCTTTCAAGGTTATCTTGATTTGCTGTAAATTATACAATGCGTAGATTACAGTGAAGATCAACGCAAATTCTAGCAGGCCCATGGCAATATTCTCCTTATTCTTCTATTATTCCAATTGTGAGCGAAGCTAATTAAGTTCTGTCGCGGGGCTATCGCACTTCACTGTCCCATTGCACCGTAGCTGTGCAAACCGGGCAGCAAATTTACACCAAAATAGGTAAAAAGAACCGCTGCAAAACCTGCTATGGAAAGATAGGCAATCCTTTTGCCGTGCCATCCCCGCATCATCTTGGCATGCAGCAGTGTGGCATATATAAACCATGTAATAAGTGACCATGTTTCTTTAGGATCCCAGCCCCAGTAACGCCCCCAGGCCGAATTAGCCCAAACCGCCCCTGTTATTATACCTATGGAAAGGAAAAGAAAACCTAACATTATCATCTGATATGTCAGCTCATCGATTGTATTTGTTTTTGGAAACCTTTTGAGCAAAAGGCTTTTCCCTTCCGTGTCTCTTTTCTTTATAAGGTACATCCCGCTTGTTCCAAAAGCTATTGCAAAGGCAGCATAACCTATAAAGCAGGTGATAACGTGGGCAATCAGCCAGTTACTTTTCAATGCAGGGATCAGGGGCTGTATACTATTATTGTGAAGAGATGCATATGCCATGGCAAAAAAAGCAAGTGGTGTAACAAACGCTCCTATGGTGCGATTTTTATATTTTCGCTCAACAAACAAATAAATGATCAAAATGGTCCATGAAAAAAATACCAGGGACTCATACAGATTGGAAAGGGGAGCATGGCCGATGCCCAGCTTGTATGATTCTATCCATCTTAAAATAATGCCTGCCGTATTACCTGCAAGTCCTAAAGCTGCCGTCCATAAAGCCAGTTTTCCAGGGGCCTCCTTTTTAAAAACCCACGACACAATGTATAAAAAGGCTGCTAAACCGTAAACAAATGTTGTAACTGATAATATGATTGAGCTGTTCATAATTTTTTCTTTTCCTTATTATTTCGTATTATTTTAGCCTATTGAAAAATACAACAAAATGAGTATTCAGAAAACATGGCTTTAAAATGCGCTTTTCCCTAACAGTCTTCAGCCTTCAGCCTATCCACCTGAGCAGTTACCAATTTATCAAGTTTTTCTGATAGTATTTCAATCTTTCTTTGCATTCCCATTTTATTCTTATTTGAAGTACCTGCAACCATAACCATGCTGCGATTCCCCTTGCCTGTCACTTCAATGCAAAGCCGCTGATGTGACATGAAAAATGTGACGAAACATCCGATAATCATCAAAATAAAACCCGAATAGACCACCCACACACCAGGGTCCTTTGTCACCTGAAGACCTGTATAATATTCATGATTGTGGCTTGCCACGGCAATAATCACATCGCCCTTTCTCATTTTGTCAAAGCTGGGAAAACGCAGAGGAAGCAGTATGTTAAGCGTATTTCCGATTTTCGGTGTTAAAATTCCCATAAAAGCCTCTCCAATATTATGGCCTTTAAAACCGGCAGAACTGCTGTAATCTTTTAGTATAAAAGTTCCCAGGCCTTCCGGTATTTCAACCGGCTTGTTAATGGCAGCCTTTTTCTTGTATTCCATACCGGTTTCTCTAATCGTAAAGCTCAATGTTACTTCTCTGGGAGGCAGGGTGCCGTAACTGGACTGAAACATATTAATCCCTTTATAACGGAGAGGGTCGTTTACGATGATATCTTTTTTTAAAACAGGTTTTCCATTTTCAATAATTACCAGGCTGGAGCGATATTCTTTGGGAGCGCCTGAATCATAAAAACTTAGACTGAAGTCTTCGCACTTAATCTCAAAATCGAGAAGATGCATTTCAGTGGTATTTCTCAAATTTATCTTCCTTGCAGACTCACCCTCGGGTATATTGACAAATCCTTCAAAACCGAAAATTGAACCTATCAAACCACCAAGCAGCATTAAAATAATACTTAAGTGTACTATATAAACGCCAAGGCGTGTCCAGCGCCATTTCTCAGCAAAAAGACAAAACCCGCTATCCGTCTGCTCAATCCTGCTGTATCCATAACTCCTTGAAATAACCGGCTTATAAATCTGCTCCAGTTCATCGGGCATGCTACTTTCGGAAAATTCTTTTTTATATTCAAGCCGCCTGAACCTTGAAACATTGAACGGCGGAATCTTGACGAATATAATCTTCCATGTTGCTTTCATGCGATCAATTGAACAAATAATGATATTTATGGTCAGCAAAAGGAGAAGAAGCTGAAACCACCAGGAATGGTACATGTCAAAAATATCAAATATTGAATCAAGAAAAGAAAGAATTTTATACCGGAGCTCACCGTACTTGTGAAAATATTCAGATGCAGTACCGCTTTGCGGTATGACGGTTCCGATAATGGAAGTAACTGCAAGGGAAAGCAGAAGGACTACGGTCAGCTTTACTGAAGTGAAAAATTTCCATACTCTGCTTATAGTATCAGACGAGTTCGCCTTCTTTATCATTATTTGCCCTTATATTTCTGATTTGTCACTCATGAGCCTGTGTGCTCAGGAGTAAAAAAAATCGATCCCGTTCACACCCATTCGGAACAAAAGAGTTGCACAATCTGCGTTCTGCCCATATCAAAAGATTTAATATTAGGCAACGGGAAAGGAATTTTTTTCACTTTCTACGACGCCATCACTTTTTATCCACAGGTTTTATAACAATCGTTGCCGCCTTGCTGTTATCGAGGTATTTTTTTGCAAGGGCTGACACTTCATCTGCACTGATTGAAGCATAGTCCTTTAAAATTGTCCGGCTCCACTGCAATTGCTGCGGATAGATCAGGGATTGGCTTAGAACCGTGCCAAGCCAGTAGCTGTTTTTCCCAAGCATTTCTTTAATGCTCGTAAGGGTGGGTTTAAGAGCACGATTTAACTCTTCCTGTGTAACGCCGTTTTTTGAAATATCTGATGCTATTTTCTTTATCTGCGATTCGATTAAACCGGCCTGCCCAGGGTCTATATATGCCATGGAATAAAATACGCCATACCCCGGATAAGCCCGCCTTGGTGAGTTAAACGCAAAGGCTGAATAGACTGCGCCAAGCTTTTCCCTGATATTCTCCCTGAGTCTGTCTGAAAATATTTCCGCCAGTACCGACAGACGGCGTGACCGGTTAATATCCCATAAATCCTCACTCGGATAAGCAACAATTACAATCCCTTTATTAATTTTTGTCGGAACCTCTATTTTCATAAATTGAGCCACCGGGAATTCAGGCAAATCCGATCTTTTGCTGTGTTCAGACCCCTTTCGGACCGGAAGGCTCCCAAGATATCTTGATACGGTATCTATCATCAGATCAATGTCAAAATCCCCTACTACGGACACTTCGAACCTGCCATGTTTCAGAGGGCCGTCAATCCATGAACGGATATCCTCAAGTGTCAATCTTTTTAATTCATCAAATAAAGGAAGTCCGAACCGGCTGTCTCCTCCTGCCAGAAAACGCTTGCCGGAAAGCATCATGGCACCGTCAATGGAGCTGGAAAGGGCCTTGTATTTTTGCTCCAACCGTTTGATAGAAAGGTTATAAGCATTTTCCCTGTATCCCGGATCAACCAGGTGAGCATAAAGAAGCTGAAACAGCAATTCAATTTCCTTTGTCACCGATATTCCATTAAGGGAAAACTTATCTTCGTCTATTTCAAAAAAAACAGTTGTATTTTTTCCTGCGAGGGCTCGCTCAACATCATCTTTCTCAAGTGAGCCGAGTCCGCTTTCATTAATCACAGCTTCACTCAATGCGGCAAGCCCGGCTTTTTTAGAAGGCTCAGCCGATCTGCCCGAACCAAAAGCAAGCAAAACTTTTACTTCATCTGCCTTAAAATCCGTTTTTTTGAGATTCAGGCGGACTCCGTTTTCAAAGTCAACCCGAACAATTCCGAGATCATCTATTCTTGTTTTAGTAATTATCCGCCCTTTTTCTTCCGGTTCCGGCAGATATGGAAAAGTAACGGATTTTTTCTCAACCGGTGGCAACACTTTTACATTCCGACTCTTGTTAAAGGAAGAGAGTATAATATCTTTTGGGTCGTTTTTGCCGGAAGAAATCTTAGCATTACCGGTAACAAGGACAAGCCTGTGTTCAGGCTCCCATGTCTTTTTAAAAATTTCATGCACATTCTTTAATGCCGCCAAATTGATAACCGGTGCAAAAAGCGCTCTTTCCTGGTTGGGCGACTGGAGTACTCTGTTGTTATTTAGACTACTTATAATTTCCCGTGCAAGAACGCTGCTGTTCCTGGTTGACGCCTTTTTTACTGCATTATCGAGACCTGAAAGAAAATCTTTTTTTACCCTTTTAAGTTCTGATTTTGTAAACCCGCGTTCTACTGTCTGTCTTAATGTCTGTTCGATAACTGATAAAGCTTCCTCCCATTTCTCAGGGCTGCAATCAGCGGTAATCGCAGCATAGTCTACCTGCCGCAGGTAAATGCCTGAACTGATAGCCGCCGATGTAAATGGAGTGCCAGGTTTGCCGACCATTGCATCCAGCCTGTCCTGAACAATCCGGTCTGCTATATCCTTAAGTAACCGCTTTTTCTGCAATGCAAAAGAATCAGGAGTTTTATCAGACTTTCTTATAACTTCAACGCTCACAGTTGTATTTCCGGCTTCTTTTTCAAAGTGGTAGAACGGTTTGATTCCTTGATGATTTATCTCCCCTATATCTGCATCAGACTTTCGTGGAGCCCTGGCCGATATTGAAGAAAAATTCTTTTTTATAAGTTCAGCAGCCGCACCCGTGTCAAAATCTCCCGTCATGACAATTACCATATTTTCAGGTCTGTACCATGTATCGTAAAATTCCTTTAAAAGGCGTCGATCCGCATTTTTAATAATATCTTCTTTACCTATGGGCAGTCTTTCAGGTATTCTGGTATCAGGAAGTTCGAACTTAAAAGTTGAAACAAATGTGCGGTATGATGCACTGTCACGGGTCCTCTTTTCAGCAAGAACAACTTTCCTTTCTTTATCGATTTCAGATTGCAATAGAAATGCGCCCTCGGCATAGTCTTTTAATACAACAAGACCTTTTTTAAGATCTTCTATGTTTCCTTCCGGCAAAAGGACATCATAAACCGTTTCGTAAAATCCTGTATGGGCATTTGCGTCAGGTCCAAACTCCATGCCTATGTTCTGGAAATACTTTACAAGTTCTCCTGGTTTAAAATGTGTGGACCCGTTAAATAGCATATGTTCAAGAAAATGTGCCAGACCCTGCTCTTGGTCTGATTCATTCATTGAACCTGTCTGAATATTAAGATGCATACTCACCCTGGCTTTAGGCTCGTGATTTTCCATAAGGACATATCTGAAGCCGTTTGACAGTTTTCCGAACACAAGTGCCGGATCAGGATAAAGATCGCTTTTTTCGTGGGGCCAACATGGCATTTCATCAAAACCACCTGAAGCTGCGTTCGCAGTACCCGGAAATACGGCAGCTTGAAATAACCCAATGACTGAAAAAACAACAGCCAATACAAAAAAACCGATAAAAAATCTTTTAAAGGACTTGGCGGACATATAATTATCCTCTGTTTGAGTTGAACCTAAATTAAGTAATTTTTTACTCGATCTGAACCGATCTCTTGCGCATAAAGGCTTTGTAAAAATCCTCAACATAGCCACAGGTATGCAACCCAAGGGCATTTCCTACGGGGCACCTGCGGTTTTTACAAATCCTTATGCATCAAGATCTCAGCACATATCTTTCTAAAAAATAGCTCAACTTAGGTTGAAAATAAAAAGTCTTCAGTCTGCCATCAGGCAAACTGAAGACTTTTAATATTCTTTGTATTTAACCTGCCCTAAGCATATAAATACTACTTTTTCAGATAAACGCCTCGGGAAACCGTCTTGATTTTACCTTGTTTTGTAAGTTTGTAAAGTCCATTGCTAAGCTGCCTGCCTTCATATCCTGTTTTTTCTTTTATTTTTTCAATCGTAATTCCTTTCTTGCTCCTCTTAATAGCATCAAAAACACTGCCAAGAACTGTCTCGCCTTTTGCAGCCGCCGGCTTTTTAACTCCTGCTTTTTTGCGCACAGCAGGTTTTTTCTTTGCAGCCGGTTTTTTCTTTGCAGTCGGTTTTTTCTTTGCAACCGGTTTTTTCTTTGCAACCGCTTCTGCAGCCTGCAACTTATCCACATGGCTGGAAATTTTCTCCAGCTGTTTTGACAGGCTTACAAGAGACTTTGACGCATTTGCCAGTTGTTTTTTTAACTGCTGCTTTGAAAGGGTTACCAGTCTTTTTTGTACTGTTTTTAGCTGTTTTTTTACTTTCTTCATTTTTTATTATCCTCCCGAGTTTATTTGTGAGTATTTATAAGAATATGCTTTTCTCTCAAGCAGTATATAATACTCTTTTAATTGTCAACAATTTATGCGATACAGCAATAGAACTATTGACAACGTAATGATTTCTGTGAAAGATTTTTTTATAAACAAAAAACCATATACCATATCGAGCTATAAAATGCCGGAGCAGTTACATCCCCCAGACTATAAAGAACACTTTAATATCAAATACGAAGAAGAGCTTAATCCTTCCCAGATAGAAGCTGTAACTTCTCTTGACGGCCCAATGCTCGTTATCGCCGGAGCCGGTAGTGGAAAAACCCGAACACTTACCTATCGGGTAGCGCGTCTTGTTGAAAAAGGCATTTCCCCTGCCTCAATCCTACTTTTAACATTCACACGCAAAGCTTCCTCAGAAATGCTTAGCCGCGCAGCAAAACTTCTGGACAGGAGGTGTGAAAGAGTCTCCGGGGGAACTTTTCACTCTTTTTCTAATTCCATGCTGCGAAAGTATGCTTCAACCCTTGGCTTTGACAACAGATATACCATACTTGACAGGGTGGATGCGGAAAGCTTAATAGGAATGTTGAGAAAAGAACTGGAGCCTGGATCAAAACATCGCTCGTTTCCAAGAAAGCGGACCCTGGCAAATATCTTCAGCAGAGCTGTTAATAAAGTTATTTCCATTGAAGATGTCATTTATAATGATTATCCCCATTTTCAACCTTACCTGGAAGATATCCTTAATCTCTCTGTCGAGTATGACAAACGAAAAGTTGTGCATAATTTTTTTGACTACGATGATCTTTTAGTCTACTTCCATCTTCTTTTAAAAAATCATACCGATATACGGGATAGAATATCATCTTTATACAAGTATATCATGGTTGACGAATACCAGGATACCAACCAGGTACAAGCCGGAATTTTATACTCCTTAACAAGTAAAAATAAAAACGTTATGGTTGTTGGAGACGATTCCCAGAGTATCTATGCTTTCAGGGGTGCAAATTTTAAGAATATAATCGATTTTCCCGGATTATTTCCGAAAACCAAAATTATCAGCCTTGAAGAAAACTATCGCAGCGTACAACCCATATTAGATCTGACTAATGTCATTATCGACAGGGCAGCAGAAAAATTTTCAAAGAAGCTTTTTACCCGAAAAACCGGTGGGGTAACCCCTGTCCTTGTTAACGCACAAAGTGAAAACGGCCAGTCAATGTTCGTTGTTGATAAAATCCGGGACCTGAATATAAGCGGAGTCCCCTTGAACAGGATTGCCGTTTTGTTCAGAGCCGGGTTTCACTCCTTTGATCTTGAAATTGAACTTGCCAGAGAAAAAATTCCTTTTATCAAGGTCGGAGGTTTTAAATTTACTGAATCGGCACATATTAAGGATGTCCTGGCACACTTGAAAGTAATTGCCAACCCGCATGACCGGATAAGCTGGTACAGAATCCTCCTTCTTTTAGAAAAAATAGGTCCCAAAACAGCCCAGACCATATACGATGCAATCGATAAAGAAAACTCAGGGTATGCCGGGCTTTTCACCATCAAACTCAAATCAGGCCTGAACCAGCGTTTAAGCCGGCTCAAACAGCTTTTCTCAAATTTAGATTCCGGATCTTCTTTGTCTGTTTCTGAAATGGGAGAAGCTATTTTAAACTACTATCTACCTGTTTTAAGGGACAGGTTTGACAATCATCCTAAGCGCGCAAGGGATCTTGAGCAGCTTTTAACTATTATGCAGCGTTATAACAGCCTTGAACAGTTCTTAACCGACATGGCTCTTGAACCGCCTAATACAAGCATGGATAATACATTTGCTGAGAGTTCTCCTGATAACAACCGTCTGGTTCTTTCAACCATCCATTCTGCAAAGGGCCTTGAATGGCATACGGTCTTTATTATCTGGACGCTTGACGGTCGTTTTCCTTCAATGCATGCTTTAAATAACGAAGAAGATCTTGAAGAAGAACTCAGGCTTATGTATGTTGCAGCAACCCGTGCACAAAATAATCTTTTCTTCACATATCCAAATAATATTTATGATAAAGGTTCAGGGATGATATTTAGCAGGCCTTCCCGTTTTATAGACATGATACCGGACGATATACTTGAAAAGTATTATGTTGATTAACCATATATGCAATGATATGCACACCAGAAATTTATAAACTCATCATGAGGTGAACTTTAGGCACACAACCCGAATGAGCTGATGAGTTGGTAAGATAGGGATCATAACCCGTAACCCGTAACCCGTAACTCGCAACCTAAAACCATGTCCCCAGAATATTACATCCTGATTACCGGATACGTCTTTGGGTTTTACATGGCGTGGAACATCGGTGCTAACGATGTTGCCAATTCCATGGCCTCTGCCGTCGGCGCAAAGGCCATTACTATTCGACAGGCAGTATTTATTGCCGGCATCCTGAATGTTGTCGGCGCCGTTTTTATTGGTTCCCATGTTACCAATACGATACGCAAAGGTATCGTCTCGACGGAAATCCTTACCGACCCCCATCTTGCCCTTATCGGCGCATTGTCGGCCATTCTTGCCGCTGCCCTGTGGGTTAGTTTTGCCACCTGGAAATCCCTTCCTGTTTCCACTACCCATTCGATTGTAGGCGCCATGATCGGGTTCGGAATCATGGCAGGTGGTTTCTCCGTGATTAACCTGGGAAAGCTGGCTGCCGTTGTAATTAGCTGGGTCATTTCCCCTGTTTTCAGTCTTATAATTTCTTTTTTGATGTTTAAATTCATCGTAAAAGTCATCATTTCCAGAAAGGATTCTTTTATCCGGTCGCTGAAATGGTCTCCGTTTTTTATCGGTATTACACTTTTTGTAGTCGTTTTGTCCTTTCTGTTCAAAACCCCGCTGGGAAAACGATTATCTTTAAGCACACCTATGTCTCTTATTCTCGCATCTGTTTTTGCTGTAATTTTGAGTATTATCGGAATGAAAGCTTTAAAATACTTTATTCGTCCTGAAAAGTCGAATAATCCTGAAGAGGTGTTTCGTTTTATCCAGGTGGGGACAGCCTGTTATGTTGCACTGGCTCAGGGTGCAAACGACGTGGCTAATGCTATAGGACCACTGGCGGTTATTTATTTTATTGTTAAAACCGGAAGCGTGGGCGCAGAGGTGCAGGTACCGGCTTTCCTGCTTTTGTTTGGGGGGGTGGGGATTTTGTGCGGTATCTGGATGGCAGGTTACCGCGTGATGGACACTCTTGGCAAAAAAATTACTACACTTACCAACACACGTGGCTTTTCAGTCGAATTTGCCGCAGCAACAACCGTACTTATTGCCTCAAAAATGGGTCTTCCGGTTTCAACCACCCATGCAGCGGTCGGCGGTGTCATGGGAGTGGGTATTGCACGTGGAATCGAAGCAGTCAACTTTTCAATTATTTTTAGAATCATGATTTACTGGGTTTTGACCGTTCCGGTTGCGGCCATTACCAGTATGATAATTTTTAAAATACTTCAACTTATTATTTAAACCTAAGTTGATCAATTTTTGGGGAAGAAATGTGCTGAGATATTGATGCATAAGGGTTTGCGAAAACCGCAGGTGCCCCGTAGGAAATGCCCTTGGGTTGCATACCCATGGATATGTTGAGGATTTTCGAGAATCCTTGATGCGCAAGAGATCAGTGCAGATCGAGCCAAAAATCGCTCAATTTAGGTTAAAAGGAGGTGGCTATGCGTTTACCTTTCTTATCAATGTTTATAACATCGCCATTTGACGGAATACAGGAGCATGCTGAGAAGGTTGAAGAATGTGCATGGGCTTTTCAGCAAGCAATGGAATGTCATGTTACAGAAAGATGCAAGGCCTTTGAAGAATTCAGGCAGGAAGTTGACACACTGGAAAGCCAGGCGGATGCCATCAAACGGCGGATTCGCGGCCATCTGCCCAAAGGCACCATGATGCCCGTGGATAAATTCCAGTTGTTCAGGTATTTAAGAGAACAGGACAAGGTTCTTGATTCCATGGAGGATGTCCTTGACTGGCTTTCCTACAGGCCGGAACCCGGAATCAGAAAAGAACTTGAAAAGGATTTTTTCCTTTTGATAGATGCTGTTGTGAATCCGGTGGAAGAAATGACGAAAATGGTGACCGAAGCAAGAGAGTATTTTAAAAATTTTTCGGAAAAGCAGCGAAACCTTGTTAAGGGTATAATCAGGGACCTGCACAGATATGAACATGAAGCGGACAAACTGGAAGACAATCTAAAACAAAAAGTATTTAATATGGAGATAAATCCGGTCACCGTATTTCACACGATAAGACTGGTTGAATTCATCGGGTCCATAGCAGATCACGTTGAAAATGCCGGTGATATGATGAGAGCAATGCTGTCAAAATAAAAGTAAGCGTTCACAGGCACCGCATCTGAACGCACTCAGGGCGACCAGCATAGCAGACTATAGCTGGTCGCCCTGAGCACGCACATCTGCAGCACCTGTGAACACCTACAGGACGAAGATTGTGCGATCTTTTTGTTACTAATGGGCGTAACGGATATGAATTAAGAT
>JASJGP010000462.1:0-9981 GCA_033791485.1 Desulfobacterales bacterium
ACCTTCTCAATTTTAGTGCCAAGGGAAGGATCATCGTTTTTCCGCAATTGGTTGACCACAAAGCTGAAATGGAAATCCCCTAGTTTCTTTTTTAACAATTCCCCCTTTTCAGGATCTTGCCGGGTAACGGTATTAATGATGCGAAAGGACTGGTCAATGGTGTTCCCGGAAAGATCAAGATGGCGAGTCACCCGATTAAAAATATTTTGTTTCAAGGTTTTTTTTATGACACGGAAATAAACCGCCTTGATAAAATTAAATGAATTTTCAATGGAGGTGGGTTCACAGGTACAGATAAAAATTCCCTGGGTTGAGGTAAGGAAAAAATCGAGCATATTAAAATTTGTGCCCGCCCCCAGATCCATGAGCACAACATCAAAATCAAGTTTCCGGATGGCCCGGATGATCTTTTGCTTCTGGGCCGTATACAGGTTGGCGGCTTCGATCAGGCAATTTCTGGAACTGATAAAAAACAGGTTGGGAATCTGGGTGGCCATGACCACCTCTTCCAGCTGATCAACACTTTTGTTGAGAAAACTCTCCAACCCCCAGCCCGCATCTTTTTGTTGGATAAACGTATGCAGGTTGGATGCGCCCAGGTCCAGGTCCACCAACACCACCCGTTTTCCTTGCCGTGCAAGCAACTCCCCTAAATTAGCGGTTATCATGCTTTTTCCGATCCCGCCTTTACCGCCACCGACAGGATATATCTGTATCTGTTTAATGAGCCGTTCCTTTATTCAAATATCCGTATAAGGATTAATTTATCGCAAACTTGAACAGCCATGTCAAGCGACCCTGGAATGCTGGCAGAACGGATCAATATTTTAGTTTTTATATTGACAAAGGTCTCCAGCCTATCTATTAACTAATAACTATAATTTTAAAAATTAAATACAGAACTCTGGATAGAACGCTTTTTAATTTGTCATTGTTGTCATAGAATGTTGTCATTTATATTAGTTCCAACTATGGAATTAGCCTGGAGGGTGCGTGATGAAGTCTTCTGATAAACGAAAAATCTTGATAGTTGATGACATTCCAACCAATATCAATGTATTGACTGAAATTTTAATGTCAGATTATACATTAGCTTGTGCAACCAGTGGTAAGGATGCCTTAAAATTGGTGGAACACAGCGTTCCAGACCTCATATTGCTTGATATCATGATGCCGGAGATGGATGGTTATGAAGTTTGTCGGCAACTAAAATCAAATGACGTTTCCAAAGATATTCCGATTGTCTTTTTAACTGCTAAAACAGAAGAAGAAGAAGAAGTTAAAGGCCTTGCCTACGGTGCAGTGGATTATATCTCAAAACCGTTTAGTCCTGTTATATTAAAACACAAAATCAGGATACATATGGAATTGAAACTCCATAGGGATAATCTTGAAGATATCATCCGGGATCGAACCGATGAAATATCAAAATCCCATCATAAACTCCGCCAGGAGACTTTAGAACGGCTACAGGTCCAAGAGGAGTTGATTGAGCAACGGGCTTATTTTTCTCAGCTTTTTGAAAATTCGCCACAGGCGATCTTGATTATTGAAACTGGCGGAAAGATAGTTGAAATTAACAAGGGGTTTGAAAAAATTTTTGGGTATCCTGCAAAAGAACTTAAAGGAAAAGATAACACAAATTGCATTGTTCCGGAAAATATGATTGAAGAAAATGAAACATTTTTTAAAAATATCCTTTCCGGGAAAACCATCTGTAAAGAAACGTATCGGTTAAATAAGAATAAAGAATTGATACCGGTTGTTTTTTTGGGATATCCAGCTGTTGTAAATGGGCAAATTGAAGGTCTTTTTGTCCTATACAGAGATATCTCGGTAAGAAAAAAATTTGAGGCTCAAATGCTTCATCAGGCGTTTCATGACCCCTTAACAGGCATTCCGAATAGAGCATTGATTTTGGAGAGGCTTCGCCGCTCCCTTAATCGGTCTAAAAGAAGAAAGGACTATCAATTTGCCGTGCTCATGATCGATTTGGATAATTTTAAGAATATTAATGATAGCATGGGTCACATGGCAGGGGACAAATACCTAATTCAATTTTCCAATGAGGTAAAGCAGCAACTTCGACCAACAGATACCATTGCACGCATGGGAGGCGATGAATTTGCTGTGTTATTGGAAGAATTCACCGGCCCAGAAGAAATTTTAAAAATTGCAAAACGTATTTCCAGTATTTCAAGAAAGGTTTTTTTTATTGAAAGAAATGAAGTTCAAATTAGTGCGAGTATCGGTATCGTTATTGAAACAAAATCATATGACAGTGCCGAGAATATTCTTCGAGATGCAGATATTGCCATGTATCGTGTAAAAGAAACCGGAAAGTCCGGTTTCAAAGTTTTTGAGAAGAAAATGCATACGATGACCCTCGAGTCGATGCAAATGAGAAATGATCTGCGGCATGCTATTTCCAATGATGAACTTTTACTGCATTATCAACCCATTGTTTCAACTGCCAAACAGGTGCTCGTCGGTTTCGAAGCCCTCGTCAGATGGCAGCATCCTATTAAGGGATTGATCGGTCCTGATCAGTTTATTCCCCTTGCCGAAGACACCGACCTTATCATTCCCTTAGGCCGGTTTGTCATTCAAAAGGCAATTAGCCAGCTAAAGAAATGGCATGATGATCTCCCCGGTGCGAATATGTTGACCATGAATGTGAACGTTTCAGTAAAGCAGTTCCTGGATGGGGACCTGATCGATTTTGTCTTAAAAAGGCTTGAAGATAACAAGTTATCTCCTGAATACCTGAATCTCGAAATTACGGAAAGTCTTCTTATGAAAGATTCAAAGTCCATAATTTCTAAACTGTCTATTCTGAAAGACAAAGGGATTAAGGTGGTGTTGGATGATTTCGGTACCGGTTATTCTTCATTGGCCTATATTCAAAATTTTGACATCCACAGTATAAAAGTTGACCGTTCATTTGTTAATGAGATTGAGCATGAAGACGGCAGTTCTGAAATTGTAAAAACAATCTTAAACTTGTGCAAAAACTTGGGACTCGGGGTTGTGGCCGAAGGAGTTGAGACTGAAACACAGCTCAATATTCTCAAACAACTAAAATGCGAAAAAATACAAGGCTTTTATTTCTCAAAACCGTTGGATGGTGAAAAAGCTTCAGATTTGATAAAAAAGGATTTGACAGAAAAGTGGAATTAATATCTATTGAATAAAGGGTTTGATGAGCTGTCTGGCATTATCAAACCTATATATTTCTATCTGATCTTCAAGCTTTTGAGATAGGGAGGAGAGTTCAATATCCGCAGTGTACCCAGTCAGGAGTTCCTTGAGTTGATAAAAGTTTATCTTTGATTCCGATGGGTTACATTCTTCAAGACTTTTGTCAAGTTTTCCAAGCAGGGTATCAATTTCCAGGGTATCAATTTCATCCGATTGACCATTTGGGTCGGCTTTAGTATGCAAGTCTTCGGTCAAGTCATCTTTTTTTAAATTTTCAATGAACTTTTTAACATAGAAAAAATTTTCTTCAACCTGGGTTTGAAAAGAAATAATTTGGTCCGAATTCTTATCATCAATTGCTTTTTCAAGGGATTGTGCTGCTGCAAACAATTTCTTTAAGGAAAGATTGCTGGCTGCCCCTTTTAGGGCATGAATTTTTTCTCTTGCTCCTAGGATATCGTTATCACGGATTAGGTTTTTTAATTGCAATGTTGTGGGCTCAAGGTCCTTACAAAATTGGGAAAGAATGGTTATATATCGTTCATAGGTACATCCCATACGGTTCATTCCCTCATCAATATCAATATCCGATTGTTTCAAGGCAGGAGGAAGTTTTTCGTTCAGGGGAAACGATCCGTCCATGGTACTGGCAGCAAGGCTTTCCTGCGAAATATATTTTTTGAGCAACCGATAGAGTGCTAACCTGTCAATGGGTTTTGAAAGATAATCGTCCATGCCGGCGGCAATGCATTTTTCTCGATCTTCACGCATGGCATGGGCTGTCATAGCGATGATCGGCAGGTCTTTGTTGCCATGATATTCACGAATTTTTGATGTCGCCTCCAGGCCGTCCATAATTGGCATTTGCACATCCATCAGGACCACGTCAAAGTCCATTTGTTTTACTTTTTCAACCGCCTCCAGGCCGTTGTTTGCCTTATGTACAGTCATTCCGGCAAGAGTAAGAATTTCAACAGCAACTATTTGGTTGATGGGGTTGTCTTCAACCAACAGGACTTTGGCAGGAGAAGAGTAGTTATATATATTTTGTAAATCTGATTGGGATGTAAACACAGTTTCATGCCCAAAAGATTTCATGATTGCATCAAACAGAGAGGAAGGTTTGACTGGTTTTTGTAAAGAGATCGCCACATTTTGGGATGGTGATACGGATTTTTTTTCCAGGGTATTTGAACCATCCATCATAATCACGGGAAGGTCTCGTGAGGAATCCAATTCCCATATTTGTCTGGCCAGAGATTGGCCGTCCATATCGGATAAATCTGAATCAGTTATTACCAGATCAAAAGAATGACCTCTAGCATGCTCAGCATACATCGATATCGCTTCACTTCCGGTTTTGGCAATATATGGGTAAAATCCAAAATATTCTATTATTTGTTTTAAAACCTTCTGTGTAAACGGGTTGTCCTCTACCACAAGAATTTTGAGTTCTTTTATAGTAGAGGGGAAATCAAACTGTTTACTTGTACCGGGAGAACTTTTTTTGAATTCCAAAATGAAGCTGAACAGGCTTCCTTTACCAAATTCGCTCTCAATTGTAAGTTCCCCGCCCATAATGGCGACGAGCTTTTGACAAATCGCAAGCCCAAGACCGGTACCTCCGTATTTTCTGGTTGTTGAACTGTCTGCCTGGGAAAACGCATCAAACAGGTTTTCCTGGGTGGCTTGGTCAATTCCGATACCGGAATCTTGAACTCCAATATTCAACGTGACATGTTCAGTGGTCTCTTTGATGTTTTGAACACCGATACAAATAGTTCCTTTTTCGGTAAATTTGACTGCATTGGATGTCAGGTTTATCATAATCTGCTGAAGTCTTAACGGATCTCCAATAAGCATTTGGGGGAGATCAAGTGCTATGTCGAGAACAAATTCAATGTTTTTTTTCTGAAGACTTTCAACGAAAAAATCCGCGACATTATAGATAATTTCAGGAATTTTGAAGGGTGTCTTTTCAATCTCCATTTTCCCAGCTTCGATCTTAGAAAAATCCAGAATTTCATTAATAATACCAAGTAAAGATTTCGCAGAAGAATTAATGATTGAAAGGTATTCCTGCCTCTTATAGTATTGGAGTTCAGGATTCATCGCCAATTCAGCCATACCGATTATGGCGTTCATGGGGGTCCGGATTTCATGGCTCATGTTTGCCAGAAAATTGCTTTTGGCCCTGGCCGATTCATCCGCAATTTCCTTGGCTTCATGGAGTTCAATATTTGTTTTTTTAAGCTCCTGGGTGCGATCCGCCACTCGTATTTCAAGTTCCTCGTGCATTTTTTTAAGTGCATGGGTACGATCCTCCACCCGTGACTCAAGTTCTTCATGGATTTTGCGCAGTTCTTGCTCAACTCGTTTTCGTTCTATAATTTCTAATTTAAAATCCTTGTTGGCAAGTGCCAACAGCACTGTTCGTTCTTTTACGCGTTCTTCAAGCAATTGGTTGGCTTCACGGGTTTTTTCCTTTTCCTCTGCAAGGAGCCGGGCAAGGAAGAAATCTTTTCGGGCCGCATACTCTATGGAATAGCAGGAAAACATGCCGATAATATTTGCACTGATAAAAAAGAAATTATTGTTGATAAGAATGGGCAAGGGGGTGTCACTCATAACAACGGCCCCGATTTCATAACAAAGAACAAGCAACCACCCAGATATGCTTGCCCAGACAAATCTTGCCCGTATGAATGAGTATCCAAAAATAAAGATCAGCATCAACCCGGCATAATATGAATAGTTTACCGGCGGAGGGGCAATAACAATCATGATGACAATACCCAGTCCGGCCAGCACGACAACAAAAGCAAGGGACGCTTGCATATATTTTTTATATGAAGGCAAATATGACGAAAAGAGGATAATCGCTGCTAAAGGACAAAAAATCGCATATCGAATGAACCAGATCTGATATCTCATTTCAGGCATCAGCTGGGCGTCCAGAACGCCGAATATTGAATAAAAAATGATAGAAATAAAAAGAGAGAGCCTCACCTGGTTGATGAATTGGCGATGATAGTTTTCTAAAAATTCTTCTTCAACTCTGCCGGATTTAAATGATAAAGATAGGAACTTAAGCTTCATTTCGGAAAGTTGGGAAACGCTCTGTGGCAACTGTCCTAATAAATGGAATTTCATAAATCATATCTCCCTATCTTTCAACCTGAATTTGAGAGTAAAATTGTATGCGAACCTATAGTTAGGTTTGTAATCGCCAAAAAACAAAAAAAAAGATTATACGTGATCTACAAAAGTATAACCCAAACTTCAAGCTTCATTACCAATACGGGGAGTACCATATCTCTGCGGATTTGATAACAGCAAGATCTTTTTCAAATACAAAAATTAATTTGCGCCATATCCACAACAGCTAACATACTTTAGGGCTTGTACTGACCTTTGCCATAAATCTTGGGCTTTGTTCCCGTGTCACCAGGGATGCGCTGAAAGGGATATTTGATATCTCCCTTTCTCACCAAACCGTAATTAACTACATCAAGTCTCAAAAGGCTAAAAACACAAGATAAGCGTTTTTATTTATTGTATTTTTGAGGAATAAATTCCTCTCCGCATTTCAGATGAAGAAATAGATTTACGCCTTCAGGCTCCTGCCCTATGCGAATATCTGAGCTTTTAAAGCCGCAGGCTTTTGCCAAGTGAATCAATTGTTCAGGTGTTCTGTGGTTCAGCTGCCAGTCTCCGAGAACCTCCATATAAGCCCGGGTTGGGTTTTCGGTCGAGAAATTCCCCACAATGAGCTCTCCACTTTCTCCCAGAAGTCGTTTCATCCGTTTTAATAGAAAAATAAATTTCGTATCCTTCAGGTAATCAAATAATCCAGCGGACCATACCAGCTGATATTTTTTAGTGGTGCTAAAATCAAAGGCGTTTGTATGAAGAAAGTTAATATTTTTAAGAAAGTCTTTACACAGGTTTTTTGCATAAGATATTGCAAGGGGATCAAATTCTACGTTATCAAGAAACAGGTCAGCGTGATTCCCATGGGAGAAAAAATCAAACAGATCCCTGCAAGGTCCACTGGCAATATTTAATACCCGGCAGGGGGTATTTGTTTTGTTCACCTTCTCAACACCGGTTAAAAGATCAAGGAAATATTTTTCCCTGTTTTTTACGGCAATGGGAGCTTTCTGGAGTTGAAAATATAGATCCCATTTTCTTAGTTCCGGATCATTGGATGTGTGGTTTTGGTAGATTTTTTCAATGATTTCATAATCACCGGGGTATCCATGGGGCTTGTTGAAGACAAATCCCTGAAGCGTTAATATTGATAGCGCTTCACCCATTTCGGTTCTCAATAATTGGAGGTCTTTTTCGCTTAGTACACCCTCTTTTAATTCATTGCTTACCGTTTGAAGCCATTGAGTAAACTCAAGATACTCAGAGGAATCAGGGCCGCCTTTTGCCACCAGTTCTTTCATAAAAGTAATATGCTGCTTCATAGTCATAGGTAACTCATCTCCAAAAAAAATCTAAAATATTACCAGATTAGGGTCGGTTTTAGATAAATAAGCCTTCAAACCATTGGTAAGCACAACCCTTCAAGTCGTTTGCAACACTTTTCAACAGATTACTTACATAAAACAATAGACGGTGTCAATTAATAAAACGTCTATCTTTAAAATTTGTTATCGAACTCAAAAAAACCGGATAATTTAATTGACAAAATTTATCGTCAAATGATATCTATTATAATATTTTATTATTCTCAAAGAAAAATGGTGTCTTAACTCTAATGAGGTGTTTGAATGAAATCAAATAAGGATAAATTTACTGAAAAAGAGCGTCGTGAATCAAGTGATCGACGTGATTCAAGTGATAAAAGATCTGAAAAATTTATAAAATATTTTATTAAGGAAGAAGAAGAAAACCGAAGCGGTGAAGACCGTCGTGAGTCGGAGTCGGATAGTGCTTAATATGAGATGGTAAGGAGCGCAAAAATAAGTTGGACAGAAATAGCGCAGACCAATCTATAAAATTTGGTGGTTCATCTACAAGGCGCATTAAAGGTTTAATAGCAGTCCTATCTGGCCTTTGATGCAACGAAGTAGATGGGCCAAAAGGCAAGCTATTTCGTTTAAGTTTTAAAATTTGCGGTTCTAAGTATATCCAGAAAGCTTCCGAATGATTTGGTCTTCATGATCCAAACCTATACATGCTGACAAAAAAAAAGTATTGCTGCACTGGCAAAGCCGATTGACTTGGAATAGAGTTGCAATCCACCCTTAACTTCCCTCCCCTACCGACAAATTTTTTTAAACCGTTTTGAAGCAATAAATCTGTCCGCAAAGTTAATGACATTGGCTGAGCATAAAAAAATTACTTGCGATCGCCCTGAGCAGAAGGCCCGATACCACCCCAGAAAATGGCAGCGGTATCGGGCGTAGGGAATGCGGTTATGGTGCTTTTTTTAAGGCCCTTATTTTTCCGGGGCAAGTTCCTCGTCCCTGAGTACCCGCCTTAATACCTTGCCCACATTGGATATGGGAATTTCGTCCCGGAACTCAATTTGTCTGGGTCTTTTGTAACCCGCCATATTTTCCTTGCAAAATTCTTGAATCTCTTCAAATGTTGCGCTCTGGCCCTCTTTCAATTTTATGAATGCCTTTACAGATTCTCCGCTCCTGTCATCGGGAACCCCAACAACTGCCACAAGTTCCACCTTGGGGTGTGTATAGAGGATATCCTCGACATCCCTGGGATAAACATTAAATCCCCCCACAATGATCATATCTTTTTTACGATCTGTGATGGTGATGTATCCGTCTTCATCAATATGGCCGATGTCCCCTGTGAGAAAATACCGATCCCCGTCAATCTGCCTGAAAACCTCTTCATTGGCATCGGGTCTTTTCCAATAACCCTTCATGACCTGGGGTCCGCATACGGCAATTTCGCCATCTTCTCCCCGGGGCAATTCCTGGGTATCATCATCTTGTCCCATAATTTTGACCATGGTTTCGGGCAAGGGAAATCCAATGGAACCGATCTTTCTGGTTTCCCTATTGGTCGGATTAGAGGTGACAACCGGTGTCGTCTCTGTCAGGCCATAGCCTTCAAATATAATGGCCCCTGTTTTCTCTTCAAACTGCCGGCATACTTCAGGCGGCAGCGGCGCCCCGCCTGAAAAACATGCCATCAAAGAAGAAAGGTCATACTGGTTTAAAAGGGCATGGTTGGCAAAGGCCACAAAAATTGTGGGCACTGCCGGCATAATCGTGGGTTTGTGTTGTTGAACCGTTTTAAGAACCTCTGTAAAGGGCGGTTTTCCCGCCCTGGGGTCGGGAATGCAGATGAGCTTACTCCCGGTCATGGCAGCAGAAAGCAATGCACAGGTGATACCAAAACTATGATACCAGGGTAAAACGCCCAAGAAGGTATGATACCCCCCTTTAATTACTTTCCCCGGTTCCTTGCCTTCCTCTTGACAAAAACAGAGAGTCTCACACACCCCCATTACATCATATGTAAAATTGGTATGGGAAAGTTCCGCCCCCTTGGGCACCCCGGTGGTCCCCCCGGTATAGAGCATGACGGCGGTATCTTCCTCTGGGTTGATGACCACGGAGGGGGGGACGGGGCTGGCAGCGGCAACAACCTCATCAAACATCAGGTGGCCGGGTTCATGTTTTGTCGCCTTGGGTATTTTCCCGAGAAGCCCGCCCAGAAACCCCTTGATTTTGGGCAAATAGGACTTGATGTTGCAAACAACAACAGTTTTGACCTGGGTATTTTTAATGGCCTTAA
>JASJGP010000463.1:0-4846 GCA_033791485.1 Desulfobacterales bacterium
GGTTACTTTCATCTGAATCCTTCCTCCTTTTTAAAAAAAATTATCTTCTTGGCTTTAGTCATTATCGGATCAATATGAATTGTTCCTAACAATTTTATTTAATCCTATTCCATACTTCATTGCAAGGACAAACTTTGCACAGGCCATTTTGATGTAAATTGTATAAAATTCGGGAAATTAAGAAGTAAAGACCCTTTTTTATTTTTAAGGTTTCCTCAACCGTATTATATCTTGATGTTTTTTATAAACTCTTCGATATCTTTCAACAAACCCTCACTATGCATATATTTGTTTGTTGGGCAGGTAATGATTTTTCCCCTTGGAAGGGTTTGGGCGATCTTTTTGATGTTGTCTTTTGAATGAAGTGTATCTGTAGGGGCATAGGCAAGGGCTGTTGGGATTTTTACGGTTTCAAGATCCGGCCACAGCTTGTATTTCATAGCTGCCTTTACTGACATCTTGATGCGTCGAGGATGTGCGGTTTTTATTGTGATGTTATAACGGCGCATCTGTTCAGGTTCTTTTTTTGCATCAACCCGGAATGTACGAAGATACCACAAGGCAAAATATTTCAGAAAATGATAGCTGAAATCAGGCAGAAGAAGAAGTTTCTGCATAAGCGGATGGGCTGAAAACTCACTGTTTGGTCCCACAAGGAATGCGCAGCGCACGTTAAGGTTGTTGTTTTTAAATGCTTCAAGAAGAGCTGTTGCACCGAATGAGCTTCCCATTACTATTGATTGTTCCAGATCGATTGGCAGTCTTTTACAAACATTTATTATATCAAAGGCGATCCTGGCTATTGTAAAGTCATTGATTCCGATTTTGTCCTTTTTTATCTGTGCCGAAATTTTCTCTCTGGTTTCAATGTAAAAAACAGGGCGTTTTTGGGTCATTAAACGTAACAGTTCAGCCCAACCTGAAATATGAGATATCCATCCGGATACAAAAATAACGGGTTCAACTGATTTTTCTGGTTCTTCCGGTTCTTTTATTTCAGGCTGCCATTGAAGTACTTTCAGCTTTACATCGTCTGAAGCCGATATATACTCAGATTTAAAATAGGCCATTGGTGCAGATATGGGGTCGTGTGTATTTGATGGATTCATACCTTAATCTTCCATGAAAATTTATGAAAAACTGTTTTTAAACCGGATTTTCCTGCCTAACCCGAGAACTTTCTTTAAAATAGGATACCTTTTCCCATTTACTGTCATCATAGATAGTGGTTAATACGGTCCCTGTATTTTTCCAGAAGAAATCCCGATTAAACATGAAGGCCGGCTTGTAATTGGGCATCTTATTTGCCAAAGGATAAGTTCTCCTTGTTTTCTTTTTTGTTGCTTCTATAATATAAGTCTTTTGGGCATAAAACAGTACAACCCATGCATGACCGTTTTTTTTGTACTTTCCCAACACCACCCTGGCGTCATATCCCATTTCAATAAGCCAGTCAGCAAGCAAAACCGCATGGTCCTCGCAGTCACCCCTTAACCAGTAGTAAGCCTGTTTTGATGTTTGCCATACATCCACCATGCCTTTAAATTGATTTTTATCCGTTTTGTATTTTAGTCTCGACGCCAGAGTCTGCATAGGTACCCAAAGTTTTCCGGTTTCGAAAGGAGAAAAACCGATCAGGTATCCATTCGCAACATGATGTTTAAAGTCTGTTCCGATAGCTGTGATAGTATATAGCTTCTTGTGATAAAGCCAGGTAGTAGGCCCTGTTCGTTTAAGTTTACCCTTAGAATTTCTCAAGTAGTGATCAAACCCGTCAGACCTTACTTTGTGCTTTGAATCATAGATATATACTATCCCTTCGCGCGGTTGTGCATCTTTTGCAACCGCCGGTTTTAATGACTTCTCGTCCCCGGTCCCAAAGCTGCATTTATACAACAGTAGGGTGCCTGCAATAAAGAACACCAACAGGTTGGATAAGGTTTTTATTGCTCGTAAAAACTCATTCTTTTTAGAATTAGTTTTTTTCATTAAACCTGCTATCCTTTCAAGCCAAAAGATACAATTACTGCCACGAATATCAAAATAGTGGACGCAAAAATTGCAGCTGCAAGGTTGCCGTTTTTAATCTCATCTTCAAGGTCAATCGATTTCAGCAATTTATAATCTACAAATTTCAGTCCGGCAATTCCGATTATAAGTGCCAGAATAGTGTAAAACAGGTTGATCACAAGGCTAACAGCTGTCGAAATAATAAATTGAGTTTCAAACATGTCTTTCTCCTTTTTAGATTAATCAGAAATTTACAAACTCAAAAAGCAACTTGAGGTAGTGGGCAATTAGATTTAAAATGGCTGACTGTTTGAGCGTAATAAAAATTATGCCGATTTATCTACTTTGAAATTACAAGCTTTATCTTAATCATTTCCTTTTTGTTCTCATTTACGGCTGGTGTGGGACCGTGGAGAGCGCCCATCTCTTTTAGTCCTCCATAGAAAACAGTGTACTTATCAGCAGGAATCTCAGCGGTTAGAAAGATCGGATGTCCCTGTTTATTGTCGTATTCAATCGATTTAATCTCTCCGTTCAGATCTTTTACTAGTTTTTTCAGCTTTTCTGTTATCTTATCAACATCCAACTCCGGTTCGCCGGCTTTTTCTTTCAATTCAGCCGGCTGGGCAGGCAAAGGTGTTTCAGCCTTTTTGTCCTTTTTAGCAGCATCTGCAAATACTTCCTCTTTTGCAGCTACTTTTCCGGCGATGCGAGACCTTGAAGAAGAACCCAGGTAGGCTTTACTTTCTTCATCCAATGCCTCTACCCTCTCAGGTGATAGGGCTTTTTCCTTTGGTGCAAATTGAAGATTGGCTTTGCCCAGCTCACCGGTTTTTAAAACTAAAGCTAATTCTATAGTTCTTTTTTCTTTTTGCATTGTACGTACGAAAGCTTTTTTATCAGTGGCTTTTTCCATTTTCAGCCCTTTTAATGCAATATCCTTAGCTTTCGTGGGTTTTTGCTTTTTATGTGCAACAGTCTTGGTGGAAGCAGGTTTTTGCACAAATATTTTCCTGCCAGGTGTAGGTTTTACCGGCTCTTTAATTACTTCCTGTTTTACTTCTTCTTTTTCCAATACCATTGGCACATCCGATAACTGCATAACTGGTTGCTGCAAATTAATTACTGAAAAAACTAAAACCGCCGTTGCTGTGACTGTCACCAGTTGTATAGGGATCTTTATCCGCATGGGAACAAATAGCGTTTTCATGATTTTTCTGAGACTAAAGCTTGGTTCAATCCGCTCATGGAGCCGGTCTATAAAATCATCCGGCGCCTTTGTATATTTCAGACTCCCGAGGTCTTTAACCAGTGCCTTTAACTCTTGGAGCTCTTGCCGGCAATTTGCGCAGGTGGAAATATGCTCTTCAAGGTGTTCTTTGGTTTGTGCGTCCAGAACACCGTCAATATATTCCGATAAAAGCTGTTTAATCCCGGCACATTTCATTTTAGACTTCTCCTTTCAGCTTTTCTCTCAAGTCCTGCCTTGCTCTGGCAAGTTTCGATTTAACAGTGCCAAGGTTAAATCCTGTAACCGATGATATTTCTTCATAAGATAACCCTTCGATATCGCGCAGGACTACTACTGCTTTTTTTTCTGTCGGTAAAGAATTTATAGCAGTCTGAATAAGCCTTGATTTCTCTTTTCTCCCAAGCTCTATCTCTGGAGAACTCGATTCATCTGCAATTTCAACACCTGGATTGTTCTTTGCTGCCGCTGTATTATTAAGATGAACAAATTTTTTCTTCAGCCGGTATTGGAATGATTTTAACCTGTTTTTACAGGTATTAACCGCAATCCGGTAAATCCATGTGGAAAATGCTGACTCAAACCTAAAGTTTTTTAAAGCTTTAAAGGCTTTGAAAAATACATCCTGGGCCAAATCATTCGCATCCTGGTAATCCCCGACAAACCAGTAGCACAAATTAAACACTTTATCCTTATGGCTTAAAACAAGTTCATCGAACGCAGCTTTCTTTCCTGCCTGAAAAGCTTTAATCAGTTCAGCATCTTCACTCGCCGAGCCTTGAGATGTTTTTTCCTTTTGCTTCATTTATTTAGACAGTTGCTGCCAAGAAATGTTCCACTAAAAAGTTTATATCTCCATTTTATCTGTTTACTGCGCAAAATCAAGAAGTTTGACATAGAAATGAGCGTGTTTATATTCTACTTAAATGTAACTACTCAGGTGGATAGGCTGAAGGCTGTTAGGAAAATACGCATTTTAAAGCCATGTTTGATGAGGAATCACATTCCGCCAAAGTACGGCAATCGTGCTTTTCTGCCCCCTTCAGCCTAAACAGCTTCAGCCTGGCTACGTGAGTAGTTACACATATAATAATTGCAGGAGGAAATAATGCAGTTTGATAAATTTACCATAAAATCACAAGAGCTAATTCAAAATGCACAGACTCTGGCCTCAAAGCATAATAATCCGCAAATTGAACCGGAGCATCTGCTGGGTACCATGCTTAGCGAACCCGAAGGAATAGCCGGTTCAATGCTGAAAAAGCTGGGTGTATCTCCCGGTGTTGTGGACCAAGAGGTCGCCCTTGCTATTGATAAACTGCCAAAGGTCAACCAGGCGGGAGATGTTTATATATCCCAAAGAACCAAAGCCCTTCTTGATGCAGCTTTTACAGAAGCAGCCAAAATGAAGGATCAGTATGTCAGTATCGAGCATATTCTTTTAGCTATTTCTGATGAAAAAGATGGAGAGGCAGTAAAAATCCTTGACCGTTTAAGCATAACCCGGGAATCGATTCTAAAAGTCCTCATTGATATCCGCGGATCTCAACGTATAACAGACCCGAATCCCGAAGAAAAATACCAGGC
>JASJGP010000464.1:0-7547 GCA_033791485.1 Desulfobacterales bacterium
AAGAAAGATAACAAACCCCAGAAAGACAAATACTTTTAGCATAAAGCTAAACATCATGTTCATTTTCCAAAACTGTCTGTCTGAAGGATCATCAAATGTACGGTACAATATCTTATGTCGATTCATTTAGATCTCCTTTAAAAAAATTGCCCAGAAAGGTTTTACTTTTCTCCAAAGAGCTTCAAATATTCTCCATGGCCTTCTTTTTCCAAATCCTTTACAGGAATGAATCTAAGCGACGCAGAATTGATACAGTATCTTAGCCCGGTCGGTTTCGGACCGTCATTGAAAAGATGCCCGAGATGTGAGTCACCGTTTTTGCTCCTGACTTCAGTCCGTGTCGTAAAATAACTTTTGTCGACTTTTTCAACAATATTTTCCGGTTCAAGAGGCTTGGTAAAACTTGGCCATCCAGTCCCCGATTTGAACTTGTCCAGCGAACTGAACAACGGTTCGTCAGAAATGACATCCACATAAATCCCCATTTTCTTGTTATCCCAGTAATCATTATTAAAAGGGGATTCCGTACCGTTTTTCCTTGTCACCTTATACTGCAAAGGAGTCAACTTCTTCTTTAAGATTTCATCGTCCGGTCTGGTGTATTCTCTTTGATTATTTGATTTTGGTTTTGTCATATCATCCATCCAAGCTTTCTTTAAAAACTGATCACGACCGGAACCGTATCGGTAATACTTGTATCTCAGTGGATTTTTTTTGTAGTAATCCTGATGATATTCCTCTGCCGAATAAAAAGCAGATAGCTTGAGAATATCCGTCACCACTGGTTTATCGAACTTACCCGATCTGTTAAGTGTCTCCTTTGATTTTTCTGCGATTTGCCTTTGATTTTCATCGTGGTAAAAGACGGCACTTCTATATTGCCGGCCGCGGTCGACAAACTGCCCCCCTGGATCGGTCGGGTCGATATGCCTCCAGAAATAATCAACAAGTTCTTTGTAGGACACCATGGATGGATCGAAATAGACCTGAACCGCTTCGACGTGTCCTGTAGTCCCGGCAGACACTTCCTTATAGGATGGATTTTGTTTTGTCCCCCCAGTGTAACCGGATATGGCTTTGACGACCCCTGACAACTTTTCGAAATCAGATTCTGTGCACCAGAAGCAACCTCCGGCAAATGTGGCAATGTCAAGCTGCCCGTCTTGCGTGTTCATTTTATCGTCTTTCATTATTTCAGAGGAATTCGCCATCATGAATCCAGCTGTAGAAAAAATCAATAATGCGATTAATACTAACAGGTTTTTCATCTTACACCTCCTATTTATGATTCAGAATGTGAAAGTTTTTAAGTAGTTGTGTTTTATAACACTTATTTTTTGAGATCTTTGCTTTCTGGTTTAATATAAGCACTGATTTTAAAGAAGGAATAAAGAGAATGTAAAGATTTGATAAAGATTGGGCTGGATGTATTGAAGTTCAAACGGGCAGAGTGAACCACACACGTATTTCATTATCATAAACCTCGGCTCCGATGCGGCCTTGGTGGGCTTCGATGAGCTCTTTGACTATAGCCAGGCCGATACCGGCTCCTCCATGGTCTCGGGAGCGTGATTTTTCAGCCCGGTAAAAACGTTCGAAGATAAAAGGCACGTCTTCCTCGGTTAATTCTCCTCCTGTATTGGTGAATACAGCCTTTAGCTCTCCCGGAAGAGATTTCATGGATATTCTTACCTTGCCTCCAGTCGGTGTGTACTGCAGGGCATTCTGGAGAAGGTTGCTTACCACCTGGGAAATTTTATCGAGGTCAGCATGGATCCGGCCTCCATCTTCTAAATAATTTGTTTCTACTTTAAGCGATTTGCCGGTAAATTGTAGGCGGAACTGTTCCATTACCCGGTTTATGACATCTGAAAGCCGGATTTTGCTTATATGAAGGTCCGTTCTGGCAGCATCAGCTTTGGCCAGACGGAGTACACCCTCTACCAAGTGCACCAGCCGCATTGTTTCTTCCAGGAGCAGTTCAAAGTTTTCCCTGGACGGGGTCGTTACCCTGTCGATCAGGGCCTCGAGATACCCCTGGATGTTTGTCAAGGGGGTCCTTAGTTCATGGGCAACATCCATTATCATGGTTTTTCGCAGTTGTTCTATGTGCTGAAGGCTTTCTGCCATACCGTTAAAGGCTTCAGCCAGCTGCCCCACTTCGTCCTGTGTTATGATGGGAGCTCTTCCCGAATAGTCGCCTAAAGAAATCCTGGTAGCGATGCCGGTCATCTGGGTAAGGGGACCCAGCGCTCGTTTTACCAGCAGGAAACTGAGGGCCACAGCCAGTACAATGGCAGCGATACTTGACCAGACAAGGTATCGATGCACGGAAGTGACGAACATTTGATGGCTTGAGTCGGGTGAAATATTATATTTTTCCATCAGGGTTACGAAATAACCTGCAGCCAGGTAGTCGACAGACAGCCAGACGACAATGATCACAAATACGATGACAATGATATTAATTCCAAGGAGCTTCCAGAGAAGACTTTTTTTCAATGTCAAACCTCCCAGTCACGACCTGCTACATTCAAGAAATTGGTAACCGACACCCCTGACAGTTAAAATGTAGCGGGGATTGGATGGTTCCTTCTCAATCTTCTGCCTTAGCTTTCCAACGTGGACATCGACGACGCGGTCAATAACATTGGCATCCTGCTTCGGGTAAAGATGGTCCAGCAACTGGTCGCGCGTATAGGCCTTTCCCGGTGATGACATAAGTGTCTTAAGGAGGCTGAACTCATGAGGGGTGAGAGTGACACGTTTTCCGTTTATAGTTACCTTGTATTTTTCAGTATCCAGAACGAGACCTTCACAGGTATATACCTTTTGATCTTTTACGGACTCCATGCGTCCTCTCCTTAGAATTGCCTTAACACGGGCGACGAGTTCGCGGGGGCTGAAAGGTTTCACAACATAATCATCCGCCCCCAGTGTCAGCCCTGAGACACGGTCTACCTCCTCTTCCCTGGCACTGAGTATGAGGATGGGAACATCGGATGACTGTCTGAGCTGTCTGCATACTTCCCAGCCGTCTAATAATGGGATCATAAGATCGAGTATGACGAAAATTGGTTTGTGGTGCCGCGCAAGTTCAAGGGCCTGACGGCCGTCATGAGCAATGATTGTTTCAAATCCTTCCCGGTTAAGATAGAGGGCAACCAGATTTGCCGTATTTTTATCATCTTCCACTATCAATACAGTATCAGACATGGTTCTGGTTTTCTCCTGATTCCACTATTCATACCAGGTCAATATTTCGTTCAAAGGCTCCCGGTCTGTTTTAAAATCATTCTCAGGTGCGGTTTCATCTTCATATCCCAGGGAGACGGCCAGCAGCACTTCTTTTTCTTCGGGAATATTCAAGACATCTTTAATGTCATCACCATATTCAGTAATGAGTCCTATGGGGCAGGTCGAAAGCCCCTTTGCTTCGGCCGCAAGCAAGAGATATGAGACAGACAATCCCACGTCCAAATATCTTAATTTTGGAAAGACTTTATCCATTAAAACAATAATTACAACTGGGGCACCGTAAAAAGAACAACTTCCCTCCTCAATGAATTGGTTAAACGGCACGTGCAGTTTTGCAATCTGAGGTTCCATGACTTTTAATGCCCGGCGGCTTCGATCAGCAATTTTTTCCGGCAGAGGCGTTGAGGTTCCAGGCCCGCAGGATACGTTTTTCATTGCGTGAACCTTTTTCAGACGGCGGATCAGCCGATCCTTTTCTTCACCATACGTCACAACATATTCCCAGGGCTGCAGGTTAATGGCGGAAGGGGGAAACCCCGCACACCTGATCAGATCTTCAATATCAGAACGGGATACGGGTTTATCAAGGTATTTCCTGATACTTCTCCTCTGCTTCATTATTTCAAATACATCCATACACACCTCGTTGGATTTAGTGCTCGTTTGTCATTTGCATTTTGAGTATCAGGCAAGCATCTTGCGGGGCATATGCTCAATCCAGGCCTCTTCCTTAAAGACCTCGGCCAGATTCTTTGACAAAGATTCCATTTTTGCCATATCTTTAGTTTCCACTACCAGGTCATAATCATCCAGAACCTTAAGCTTGCCATATAGTTTAAAGATCTCAACCGCCTTATATACATCAGCCGTAAACCAGCCATTCATCCTTTTTAGCAGTTCATCTCCCTTTAATGGACCCTCTATCACCAGATCCACCTGGCGGTTCTTTGCTTCCCAGCCTATCACAGCCTGTTTCTTTATCACCGGCCGGACAGGATCATGCATGGCTGCGCACTTAAACCACAACATTGCTCTTTCCATAGTATAATACTCCAAAAAATATTTTAACTTGTTTATCAATTATTTCTGACTTTATATCAGATTTTATTCCATTTCACTTTTGCCGGTAGTGGTTAAAAGGAGTAAATCGCGCATTTGCGAGTGGCGACCGCCGCTTCCATTAAAGCTTCCGAAAATGTCGGGTGACCGTGGACGGTCCGTGCGATATCCTCTGAGCTGGCCCCGAACTCCACTGCCAACACGCATTCGGCAATTATGTCCGCCGCACGGGCTCCGATAATATGAACCCCCAGTATACGATCCGTCTTACTGTGTGAGATGAGCTTGACAAAACCGTCGGTTTCACCCATGCAGCGCGCCCGTCCAGCACCGGTAAATGGGTAAGTACCAACACAATAAGGAACCCCGCGCTCTTTGACTTGTTCTTCGGTAAGGCCGACGGTAGCCACTTCCGGAGCCGTGTAGATTACCGCCGGAATGGCGTCATAATTGACCTCTCCGGGCAGTCCGGCCATGCATTCCACCGCTGCAATCCCTTCGGCCGAAGCCGTGTGGGCCAGCATGGGTCCTGGTATCAGATCGCCGATGGCATAAATATCAGGAACATTGGTCTGGAATTTTTCATTCACCGGCACCTGGCCCGTTTTCGTATCGATTCTGACGCCGGCTTTTTCCAGTTTCAGACCACGGGTAAGCGGCCAGCGTCCCACCGCAACCAAAAGGCGATCAAATCTGAGATTCTCTTTTTTGTCGCCGGATTCAATGACCACCTGGACTTTGCGGTTCACCACTTTGGCTTTGGTGACTTTGGTTTTCAGACGAATATCAAAACCCTGCTTTTTGAGAATCCGCTGCAGGGTGCGCCCCACCTGCCCGTCCAGCAGAGTGGCGATCTTCGGCAGCATTTCAATCACCGTGACCTTAGCCCCCAGGCGCAGCCACACCGACCCCAGTTCCAAACCGATATAACCACCCCCTACAATGCCCAGATGTTTGGGTACCGTATCTAATTTCAAGGCCTCAGTAGAACTGACGATGTAGTCTCCGTCAAACGCCATACCGGGAACTGCCATGGGCTCGCTGCCGGTGGCCAGCAGTATCGTTTTGGCTTGCAGGATTTGCGCCTTTCCCTTGCCGGTAGTTTTGGAAACCTTGACCCGGCCATCCCCTTCCAGGCTCCCCGTCCCCCGGAATATTTCGATTTTATTTCTTTCCAGAAGCCGGCGAACGTTGTGGGTGAGTTCTTCCACCACTTTATCCTTGCGGGCCATCATGGTCGGAAGATCGAGGGACACCCGGCCGGTTTTAATGCCATGTACTGCAAGTTTATCCTTTGCCAGGTGAAAATACTCGCTGGAATCGAGAAGTGCTTTGCTGGGTATACAGCCGTCCCGCAGGCAGACGCCGCCCAGGCGGTCTTCTTTTTCCACGCAGGCAACTTTCATTTTGAGTTGGACCGCTCGTACCGCCGCCACGTAGCCGCCGGGCCCACCGCCGATGATAATAAGATCAAAATTTTCTATATTGGCCATAACTAAATCTCCATAATACTCCGTTCCGGTTTTTCGACAAATTCCTTGATGCTCTTTAAAAAGGTAACCGCTTCCCGGCCGTCAACAATCCGATGGTCATAACTGAGAGCCACGTACATCATTGGGCGGACAACAATCTCATCATCCACCACCACCGGGCGTTTTTCAATCCGGTGCATCCCCAAAATTGCACTTTGAGGGGTGTTCAGGATCGGCGTACTCAACAAAGAGCCGAATACGCCCCCGTTGGTGATGGTAAAGGTGCCCCCTTCAAGATCGGCAAGATCCAGCCGGTTTTCCTTGATCTTTGCCACATAATCCACAATGGCCCGCTCCATCCCGGCCATATTGAGCTTTTCGCAGTGTCGAACCACCGGTACCACCAGGCCCCTGCCGGTGCCGATGGCAACTCCTATGTGATAGTAATGGTGATAGAGAAATTCCTTACCGTCAACAAACGCGTTAATTTCAGGAAACTCTTTAAGGGCCTCGACACAGGCCTTGATAAAAAAGGACATAAATCCCAGGGAAACTCCGTGTTTTTTCAAAAATGACTCTTTATACTGCGCCCGCATGGCCATTACCCGGCTCATGTCGATATCGTTGAAAGTCGTCAGCATGGCAGTGTTTTGTTTAGCCTCCAGCAAACGGGCGGCGATGCGTTGACGGATGGGAGTCATCGACTTACGGGAAGTCAACTCACCAACTACTTCCGCAACAGGTGCGGCCTCCGCTACGCGGGACTCTGAAACAGCAGGAAGTTGTTCCGGTTTTCCAGCAGTCGCCTGTTCAAGATAAAGTAAAACGTCACCCTTGGTCACACGGCTGCCGGGGCCGGTTCCGCTAATGCGGGTGACATCTAATCCTTTCTCGGACACCAGACGCCGCACCGCCGGTGAAAGTATGACCTTGTCAGCGGCCTTAAGTGAGGGTGCCGGCGCTGGCGCAGATAGTTCAGGCGAAGGAGCTTTTTCGGGTTTGTCAGGGGCCGTTTCTGTAACAACCGGTGGAACTTCATGCGCTGCGGCCTCGTCCAGAGGTGCTTCAGTGTCGATGGTACCCACCACACCCCCGATGACCACCGTCTCTCCCTCGGTAACCGTTATCTTCAAAACGCCGTCTACCTCGGACTCCACCTCCAGGGTGACCTTGTCGGTTTCAATCACAAAAAGCGGGTCACCCTTTTTCACCGCATCGCCGTTATTTTTAAACCATTCACCAAGTACGGCCTCGGTGACCGATTCTCCAACACTGGGGACTTTAATCTCGACAATCATGTTTTCTCCTTAAAAATATGGGACACTGATTTACATGGATAAACGCAGATAATTATTTCATAGAATTGACATAGACCTTTTCAATGAAACCATAACCAAAGGTATTATATACGTTATAAAAGGCTTGAATAATGAGTTCCGTTAATTTTTTATGTTCAAAATCCTGAAAATCTGTGTTCACCTGTGTCCCATTTTAACTAATCTGCCCATCGGAGTGCGGCGATTCCATTCCCATAGCCTGGTCGATAAAAGCCATCTGCTGCTGCTTGTATATCGTCGGGAAACCGGTTGCCGGGGTGGATGCTTCTTTACGGCCGATATAGACCAGCGATTTCTCGATAATTTCCTCAAGCCGGTACCGAACAAACTGCCACCCGCCCATATTTGCAGGCTCTTCCTGCACCCAGTACCACTTTCGAGCCTGTTTGTATCCGGAAAAGATTTTTTTCAACTGTTCTTC